>DVLI01000024.1 GCA_018715595.1 Candidatus Caccoplasma merdavium
AAAAAGACTAAGGTGGTTATAGCATCAGGGCTCCACCTCTACCCATACCGAACAGAGAAGTTAAACCTGATCACGCCGATGGTACTGCGCAAGCGGGAGAGTAGGTAGCCGCCCCCTCAGCGCCGGAGACAAAAGTCCCCGGCGTTTTTTTTTATACCCCCACACCCACTCCCCAGAGAGCCGGCACCGCTAACCCCCAACAGCCAACAACCCGCCGACAAACCACCAACAAACCACCTGCGACTTACCCCTCAGCCACAGACACGCACCCCTCAGCCAACAAACGGGGAAGAAAAGGTGAAACTTTTTCTCTCTCCTGCACGTCTAATGCAAAAACACCATTAAGAGGTGAGAATTATGAAAATTTGGAAATTTTGTCTAGTTTCATTCTTATGTCTATGTGCATGTTGTCTGTCGGCACAGACGGAAGAGTGTGTGGAGATGGCGCCGCTTACTCCTGAGCAGAAGGTGGCTGACTTTGAATACCTCTACGGGGTGTTGCGCGACAACTACCCTTTCTTCGGGGTGGCCGAGCGTAAATTTGGTATCGACTGGCTGGCACGGCACGACGAGTATGTCGAGCGGTTGAAGGCCACTACCGACAACAAGAGCTATATCTCGGCGCTGAATCGCATCATCAAGGAACTCCGCGACGGGCATCTCGACTTGTTCCCGACGGCTCTGCCGGAGTTTTTTGAAGAGGCGTATGCCTCGAACCGCGGATATAAAAGGTGGGTCAAGACGATACGGCGCAGCGAAGGCCGAGCCGCCTATTGGAGCCGTATGTTCTCGAACAAACCGAGTGTGAATAGCGGTGAGGGCTCCCGACCGGTTGTTTCGTATTACCGCGATACGATACTGTGCGACGGTCGGGTGGCCTACATGCGCATCGAGGCGCTCGACATGGCTTCGCTGGCTGTCGACGGAGAGAAAATAGACCGCTTCCTGTCGTCGATTGCCGATGCCCGTTGTCTGGTGATCGACATTCAGGGTAACGGAGGCGGCAATACGCGTTACTGGTCGGAGCATATCGTGCCGCGCCTTATCGACGAACCGTTGGAATTTTCCACAGACGTGCTTTCCAAAAATGGAGAGTTGAACAAATATTTCAAGCCCCGCTATTTTGGCCGGAAATCTTATCGGTTGGAAAGTCAGCCCGAAGGGGGCTCGTTGCCCGACGAGCTGTTTGACGGCTCTTATTATGTCCATGAGACGCACCAGAAAATCCGGCCCGAGAATCCGGTGGCGTTCGAGGGGGAAATCTTTTTGTTGGTCGATGGCGGCGTTTTCTCTTCGTCGGGGATATGGGCCGACTTCTGCAAGCGTACCGGCTGGGCAACCCTTGTGGGGCGGACCACGGCCACGCAGGGCATGGGCTCCGACCCGGGTATCGTCTGCCTGCCCGAGAGCGGTATTCTTGTGCGCTATCCCATTGATAGCGGTATCAATGCCGACGGCACATTCAATGGCGAGGTTGGCGTTCGTCCCGATGTGAGAATCCCCGGGAAAAACAGGACGGAGCGGTTGCATAACCTGCTCGAATATCTGTCGGACCGATGATGAACGCTGCGCCGTTCGGTTGCCACTCCGGGCACAGCCCGAGACTTGGTGCGGAGAGAAAACCCGGTTTACGTTTGTGGGGGAACGGAGAATAAATTTTATCGTTACGAAACTTTTTGCATATTTGCTTCGTCTAATATCTATAAAACATACAACAATGAAAAATAAAATTTTGCTGACCGCAGCCATATTGCTTGCCTTACCAAGTATCGCCCTGGCCGATAACGGCTTTTTGGACGAAATAGCCTCGAACATTATACCCCTGACAGTTTCGATCCTTGTGGTGCCTTTTGTGGTGGTGTTGGCCATCTTGATTGCCATCTTGATATACAATTACCGCAAATCCCAAATGCGTGCGCGCATTATCGAGAAGTCGTTGGAGAGCGGCCGTGATTTGCCCGACGGTTTTTGGTCTCCCAGGAAAAAGCGTAAACCGCTCAAAGAGGAGAATACATACCTGGGTATAGGGCTTGGATCCCTCTTCATGGGCTGGGTCTCGGGCGAATATATTTTTACCGGCGTGGCCATTATATTCCTGGTCATGAGCCTGGGAGGCTTCCTGGTCTATGCCCTGCAACGTTTGGAAAAAAAGGGCGACAAAGACGACTCGGCCGATGAAAAACAGTAGCGAAGAGGCGGCTTGGATAGCCCGGTGTGTCCTTTGGGACGACCGCCGGGCTTTTGCCCATCTGGTCGAGAAGTATCAGGTGAGGCTCCGTCGTTTCCTGTTGCATCTCACCGGCGGCGATTCCTATCTGGCCGACGACCTGGCGCAAGACACGTTTCTGCGGGCCTACGAGCGGATAAGGAGTTACAAGGGGCTGTCGTCGTTCTCGACCTGGCTCTTCCGCATTGCCTGCAATCTTTTCTACGATTACAGCCGGCGTATGGAGAAGTTCGACAGTATCGATTCCGACGAGGTGGCCGCCCTGAGTGTCGAGCCGATGCCGGTTGCCGAGAAAATCGATGTCATGAGGGCGTTGGGCACGCTGCGTCCCGAAGAGCGCATGGCGCTGTCGCTTTTCTATCTCGAAGATATGCCCATCGCCAAAATCGCTTCGGTGATGGAACGCACCGAGGGCAGCGTGAAGACGTTACTGTTCAGAGGAAAACAACATGTAAGCGAATATTTCAAACAAGACCGATATGAAAGAGATGAATGATGAGACTTTACGGTCGCTTTTCAAAGAAAGCGGACGCCGGGCTCTGGAAGACGAGCCCGACAAGTGGTTTACGCGCCGGGTGATGGCCCGTCTGCCCCGCCGTTCGTCGATGGCCCGTCGCGTGGCGTGGGCGGTTTTTGTCGTGATGTGCATCGTGGCTGCGGCGGTATATGTCGATTATGCCCGGGTGTGCCTGCATGCCCAGGATTACAAGTCGCTTGTGGTAGCTGCTTTCTGTGTCCTGGCTTCGGCTTGCGGGCTTGGTTTGCAACTGAATCGCCTGCTGCACATCGGGCGGTAATCTTGTCCCGGCATATTATTATAAGAGGAAGGCATCGAAAATTCGTTCGATGCCTTCCCTTTTTTGTCTTGTAAAAAATGAGTTTAGCCCAGGACGACGTCGAGAATCATCATCAGGGCAAAACCGACAGCAAATCCTATCGTGCCGATATTGCTGTGGCGGCCGGTCGCACTCTCGGGTATGAGCTCCTCGACCACGACATAGAGCATGGCGCCGGCCGAGAAGGCGAGCAGATAGGGGAGAACCGGTGTTACATAGGCGGCCAGCAGCAGGGTGATGATGGCTCCGAGTGGCTCCACGATTCCGCTCAGGGCACCGAGGGCAAATGATTTTTTCTTGCTGTTTCCTTCGGCCAGCATGGGCATGGATATGATGGCCCCTTCGGGAATGTTCTGTATGGCGATACCTATCGACAAGGCGATGGCTCCGGCTGCCGAGAGGTCGGCCGACTGGGTGAGTACGCCGGCCATGACGGCTCCTACGGCCATGCCCTCGGGCAGGTTGTGCAGCGTTACCGCCAGGGTGAGCATCGAGGTGCGGGAGAGTCGGCTCCGGGGTCCTTCGGGCTTTTTGCTGTCGAGGTGAAGGTGCGGGGTGATGTGGTCGAGCAGCAGCAGGAAGCCCATGCCGGCCAAGAATCCTACCGTGGCCGGCATGACCGCCCAGGCACCCTCAGCGCCACTCAGTTCGATACTGGGAATGAGCAGCGACCACACCGAGGCGGCCACCATGACCCCCGAGGCAAAACCCAGCAGGGCTTTTTGCAGCATACCCGGCAATGAGTCTCTCAGCAGGAAAACACAGGCGGCGCCTGTCACCGTACCGGCAAAGGGCAACAGTAGCCCCAAGAATAATCCGTCCATAAGATTTTGTATTGAAGTAGTACGGGCAAAGATAGTGAAAGGCAAGAGCAGAGGCAAGGAGAAAGCGAAGATTTCGCCGTTGGCTATGCCGAGGCGCCTCCCCATCTCTTTGAATTGTCATTCCCGCCTTGGAGCGGAATCCAAAATTCCTCTCGCGAACCGATGTTTTATGACCTCGTGTGGAAGCGATATGCGTGGATTCCCCGTCGCACGGGGAATGATCCACCTTGGCGTATGATAAGAAACCCGGGAATGGAGCCCGGCAAAAGTGGGGGATCCATCCAAAGAACAGGCCGATACGCGTCGTTATTCATCATGATGGGGGGGGACGACGTGGCGGTTGGGATATAGAAAACGCACCCCCGACGAGGTGCGTTTTCTAATGGTGGGAGAGATGGTTAGAATTTGTAAGAGCAACCGACGAGCAACATACCCTTGCTCATATTGGTCATCCACTGGCTCTTTGCTTCGGCTGTGATGGAGATGGCTTCGTTGATGGCGTATTCTCCTCCAAAACCCAGGTCGAGGAAAATGCGGTTGGCCGTCGATTTGTAGGTCCGATACTTCTGCCAATAGTGGTCATAACCGACACCGGCAATGGGATAGACCGAGAAATTTTTGAGGGTGGTGTTGATGACATAATGGGCATCGACCGTGATGTCGAAAAATTTCAGGTCGTGTCCGCCACCGATGTTGAATTGCGGAGCCAAACGCCAACCGTCGGCCACGGCTACGCGAAATTCCACTCCGGCCAGTCCTTGTGCTCCACCGGTCGAAGAGATACCGGCGTGTACGTTGATACCCATGTCTCCTTTGAGATCTTGTGCAAAGGCTTGTGTTGCTGTCAAACACAGTACGGCTATTGCAAATAATACCTTTTTCATATCGCTGAAAATTAAAGTTATTATCAAAGGTAGTAAATTTTTATCGCGGATTGTGGTGATAGATGTTAAAAAAGATATACGGGCGGTTGTCGTGGTTTCATTCTGTGTCGAGAGCGAGTTTGGACATAATCCACCAGCCTGTCATGAAAAAGATGCCGCCCAAGCATCTCTCATGCTTGGGCGGCGCAAAAGTTTACCGGGAGAATGTCGAAACAGCCTTATTTAAAGGTGATTTCTTTCCATTGAATACCGAGCTATCGGGTGTTGCTTTCGACTTTGGACCCGTTGGGGAAGTGTCGGTTGCCTGTTTGTCTTTGTTCAGCATCAAGACACAGTTCCCTGACGAGAAGAGAGGTGTTTTTTTGAAGGGAACGTTGTGTCGAGAGCCATGGCGTCGATCGTCGATCCTTCACCCGCTTCTTCGGTGTAGGTGAGGTCGTCGGCAGGCTCCGATTTTATTTGCAAAAGCAAAGATGGCGATATTTGGCATTTATCCAAACTTTTTGTCAAAAATCGCCTTTGTTGTATTCGATATTGGCTGCTTTTTTACTTTCTTTTTGATTTATTCAAATCCATATCCGTATCCCAAACGGGTGATGATGTGATTCCCGTAACGGCCTATTTTTTTTCGTAAGCGTGTGATATTGACGTCGATGGTGCGGTCGAGAACGACCACATCGTTGCTCCATACCTGATTGAGAATGTCGGCTCGCGAGAGTATGGTGCCTTGGTGGCTGAGGAAGAGGTCGAGAATCTCAAATTCTTTCTTGGTGAGTTCGATTTCTTCGCCGTCGATGGTGCAGCATTTCCGGCGTCGGTTGATTTGGAGCGTCTCGAAGGCGAGCGTCCCGTCGTCACGTTTCTCCTCTTGGTGTTCGGTGCGGCGAAGGACGCTTCGCACGCGGGCTATCACTTCGCGGGTTGAGAATGGCTTGGCTATGTAATCGTCGGCACCGATGTTGAGCCCCGTGACGATGTCGTCTTCGGAGTCGCGGGCGGTGCAGAAGATGATGGGTATGCGGGCTGTTTCGGGGCGTTCGCGCAGCATGCGGGCGAAACGGTATCCGCTTATCTCTCCCATCATCACATCGAGCAGGATAAGGTCGTAACTCGTCAGGTCGAGACGCAACGCCTCTTCGGCGCTGTTGGCCGTGTCGACATCATAACCTTCGACTTCGAGGTTGAACTGGATTATCTCGCAGAGCGACTCTTCATCATCGACCACGAGGATTTTTTGTTTCGAAGCACTCATATTCATTACTTGAAAACGCCGTGTGAAAACTGGTTGGCTTGGAGTGAGTCTGTTCGTCTCGAACATATCCCCGGGGGGAATCTCCTAAGTCATGGCACAAAATTATAAGGCTGGGATGAGATAAAAAATACCTGTCGAATGGTTTAATGTAATTGTAATAAGTGTGTTACAGGTTTGTAACATGATGGGACTTACCTTCCCGTATAGCGGCCGAGGCGACCCGCTGCAAGGCGGGCCGCCTCGGCCCCGGTATGGCGGGGGAACAGACGGGTCAATGCAATAGACCCGTTTCGTGGAGCCACTCTTCGGCCAGACGGGTCCAGTCGTTGGTCGAACCGGGGTTGTTGCGCAGGGCGATGCTGTGCCCGCCGTTGGGGAAGATGTGCAGCGACGAGCCCTTGATGTCGTGGCGTTTCAGCGCCTCAAAGAGGCGCAGGCTGTTGAGACACGACACGGCGGGGTCGTCCATGGCATGGACGATAAACATTTTCGGGGTCGACTCCGACACCTGCTTGTTGCAGGAGAATTTGTCGCGCATTGCGGGGGTGTCGTATGTGCCCAGCAGATTCTCCCGGCTCCCTTTATGAGCAATCTCGTCCATCGACACGACGGGCGAAACGAGTATGGCGAAGTCGGGGCGGAACGATACCGTGTCGAGACGGTCGCCGGCGCGGCTCCAATCGTCGGTAATGGTGGCGGCGCAGGCCGACAGGTGTCCTCCGGCCGATGAACCCATGACGCCGATGCGTTGCGGGTCGATGCCCCAGCGGTCGGCATGGGCGCGAATGTAGCGCAAGGCGCGTTGCATGTCTTGCAACGGAGCCTGGTAGCAGGTCTCGACATCGGGCGACTGCGGCAGCCGGTGTTGCAGCACAAAGGCGGTGAATCCCATCGTGTTGAACCATTTGGCAAGCTGGAAGCCGCTGATTTGATAGGCCAGCCGGGCATAGCCTCCGCCGGGTACGATGACCACGGCCGCGCCCTTGTTTTCGGCTTGGGAGGTCTCGAAGAGGTAAAGCCCTGGCGTGCCGACCTGATAGATACGTTCGTTGGCGATGCTGTCGGGCAGGTTCAGCCCCCGGCTGTTGGGCATTTTACCTTTTTCCCAAATGGGTATGAATTCTTGTGCTTCGACAGTTGTAATCAGGCTCATGAGACAAAGAAAAAATACAAATTTTTTCATGGCATAAGAAAGTCTTTTGATAAGGATAAAAGTATGAAATTATTCTTTTTCCCATTGGGTTGTTATTCTGTATTGGACATGTGTATCAGCGTTATGCGGGCTCCGTTTTTCCCGAAAGTCAAGAAGTAGGAGGAGAATTTTTTTACATCGTTGACATACATCTCACCACATTCTGCATCGAAATATTTCATATAGAATCGGCGTAACCGTTCCAAGTCGCCCACCCAAATGGCCAAGTGTTCTATCTTCATTTAAATAGAAAAATCGTTTCCGCAAAGATAGAAAATCGGGACGGAAACAAAAGTATATGCGGTCGATACTATTTACATGGAACTGAACATGTAAAGAATGAGTGTAGATGCCCTTATAGCTAAAACGTAGACAGCCACGAAGAATAGGAAAAATGAGAGATGCCTGCTTTTATTTACGGTTTTAAAATGGTATATCAAGTGAAAAAGAAACAATACTGGGAACAGCAAAGTCCAAAACAAAAAGTGTGAGAAAGAGGGCTCTTTGACTATATTGGTAATGAAAATGAAGAGCGTGAAATACAGGCTTAGAAAGTCGAGAAAAAACAAGACATATTCTTGTTTCTTTTCTATGATTTTGGGCGGGCATAATCTGTAAGCCGCATCCATGAGAATAAAAAGGAGAAAATCAAATGCTAAAAAAACGCCAACTGAGTACATGGGATTATTTTTATGGGGATAGTATGTTATGAAATTTGATGTTTTTTGTTCTCTAGTTTTACATGAGTTCGTTCCAGCAATACCCTTGCCCCATAGCATAATCGCAATCACTACCTACAAAATTTCTATAGCGTTTCCAATGGGTTTTATTATATTTTACACAATCTGTGTTAGGCCCATTATAGTCCATGCAGATTTTTTCTTGAAAAGTACATCGTCCTTCATTTATTGTTATGCCAAAGGCTGTGGTACAATTTTTATTCCCATGATTTTGGAAACAAGGGATACCCATTGTCGTTTTCTTCATGTTTGGATTGTCTTGTTCACATGAACAGAGGTCTCCAAAATCGAATATTAAAATCTGGTTATCTTTGCAGTATGTTTCTTCTCTTTGTTCTCTAAAAAGGATCTTATTTCCTTTTATTATATTATTTTTTGTTCCTAATATTTTTTCAGTTTTTTTTCTTCCGATTAGTTTTATAGTAGATAAATTGGTTATGTTGTTTATTTTTATAATACCCAATTTATTTGACAAGAATTCTCCTCCGTCAATTTCAATAATAGCATCACTTAAAGGATAATAGATTCTAATATAAGAATAATCTTTTGAAATATAATGATGATTGGGAATTTCATTGCTATGATTTTTTACAAAATCTCTTAAAGCTTCTCTCCCTTCTTCTTCGATATAAATGGTTTGGAATCCAAAAAGTTTGATGCTGTTTTCATAATATTCGTGACCAACTTTTGTTGTAATGTATTTTTTTTCAAACTCATCGATATTATTTTGAATAAAGGTCATTGGCTCTTGATGTATACTTACGAAATCATTGTTGTTAGAACAAGATTGAAAAAAAACGTCTAAAATGATTATAAATAAAAAAGAATATAAGTTTTTCATATCGAAATAATTTAATATGTAATTTCTCAAATATATGTCTGAAAACTTAAATATACAATAAAATAATTTTTGTTTTATTGTTTTTTAAGAAAGTGTGTTGTATATGCAAATTTAGAGGTAGGGTTTCTGAAAGATTGGTGGAAGTATTGGCTTGTTTTAACGGGGAGACAGGTATGTTCTTTCCCTGTTAAAAACAGCCTATATGTTTGTTTTTTCAGACAGGCATGTTATCTTTGAAAGATAAGATATGTCCCGTAAGAAGACGTTTTTTTGATTCATTTTATTGGATTTTGGAGAAAGGTTCCCGAGTGATATGAAAGTCAAACTTTTTGCGGCCGATGTGAAGACCGGCCTCTCGGTCGACTATGCCGAAGGCGGTGTGCGGGCGGGCTTTCCCAGTCCGGCACAGGATTATGAGACCGAGTCTATCGACCTCAACAAGGAATTGATACGTCACCCGGCTACGACTTTTTATGCCCGGGCCAAGGGTGATTCGATGCGCGACTGCGGCATCGACGACGGCGACCTGCTCATCGTCGACAAGGCGCTCGAACCGCAAGACGGCAACATCGTCGTGGCTTTTGTCGACGGGGAGTTCACGCTCAAACGCATTCGCATCGACAAGGCCGGCAACTGCCTGTGGCTCGTCCCGGCCAACGACGACTATCCTCCCCTGCGTGTCACGGCCGAGAACCATTTTGTCGTGTGGGGCGTGGTTACCTACAACATCAAGCGGCAGCGCTGACTTTTCGGCTTCTCCCGTTTTTCTCTACCGGCTGTTTTTTACCCCTTTTATCTATCCTTTCGTATGATAGCCTTGGTCGACTGCAACAATTTCTTCGTCTCGTGCGAGCGGGTGTTTGCTCCCGCCCTGCGCGACAAGCCGGTCGTCGTTCTCTCCAACAACGACGGTTGTGTGGTGGCCCGCAGCAACGAAGTGAAGGCCATGGGCATCAAGATGGGTACCCCCTTGTATCAGATTCGCGGCCTTTTGGAGAGT
The DNA here is from genome assembly GCA_018715595.1 of Candidatus Caccoplasma merdavium. Lineage (NCBI taxonomy): Bacteria > Pseudomonadati > Bacteroidota > Bacteroidia > Bacteroidales > Bacteroidaceae > Candidatus Caccoplasma > Candidatus Caccoplasma merdavium. The sequence continues at coordinate 9,797 of DVLI01000024.1, forward strand.
GGCAACGTGGCGGTTTTCAGCAGCAATTACAATCTCTACGGCGACATGAGCCGCCGTGTCATGTCGCTCCTTGCCGAGTTTTCGCCCGACTGTGTGCCCTACTCCATCGACGAGGCTTTTCTCGACCTCACGGGCGTCTGCTCCAATGAGGCGTTGCCCGAGTATGCCCGGCGTATGGCCCGCACCGTGGAGCGCGGTACCGGCATTCCCGTAACGGTGGGGATAGCACCTACCAAGACCCTGGCCAAGGTGGCGGCCCATTTCGGCAAGAAATACAGCGGATATGCCGGGGTGTGTCTCATCGACAGCGAAGAGAAACGGTGCAAGGCGTTGGCCCGCTGTCCCATTGGCGAGGTGTGGGGTGTCGGTCGGCACAACCTGGCCAAGATGGAATATTTCGGCGTGGCCACTGCCGCCGATTTCGTGGCACGGGGCGAGAGTTGGGTGCGTCGCCACTTTACCGTCTCGGGGGTGCGCACCTGGAAAGAGTTGCAGGGTATCGCCTGCATCGGCGACGATGAGATACCCGAGAAGAAGTCGATATGCACCTCGCGCAGCTTCCCCGACCGGGGCATACGCCGTCGTGCTCAACTCGAAGAGGCCGTTGCCAACTTCGCCGCTTCCTGTGTCCGCAAGTTGCGCCGGCAACATCATTACTGCCGGGCGGTAACCGTTTTTGCCCGTACCAGCCGTTTCTCGACAGACTCCCCGCAAGATACCATCTACCGCACGCGTTACCTGCCGGTACCCACCGGCGACGTGCAGGAAATCATCTCGGCCGTTGTCGGCCTCCTGCGCGAGAGTTATCCCCGTGAGGAAATTTACGATTACAAGAAGGCCGGCGTGATGGTGTGCGACCTGGTGCCCGATACGGCCGTGCAGACCTACCTCTTCGACACCGTTGACCGCGCCCGCCAGTCGGCTTTGGCCGAAGCCATCGACCGCATCAACCGCAAGAACGGCCACGACACCGTGCGCATAGCCCTGCAAGGCTACGACACGACATGGCACATCAAGAGCGAGCACCGCAGCCGCCAATACACCACCCGCCTCGACGAAATCATTCAAGTCAAGTCGTAAGACGGGTAAGTCGCCGCGGGGAGCAGCTCCGACGAAATCCCTTATCTAGTTTTTAGGATTGATGAAGAGACGGCTACTCCGTGCGGACGGGGCGGCAAAGCTGGCCGAGCAGGGCGGGGTTGAGGGCCACTTCTTTGCTCAGTTCGATGTGGGTGCAGGCTTCTTCGCGCAGGAATCGTGAGGTGGAGGTTTCGCCGCGGGCTACGTCCCAAGTGAGGAGAATGGTATAGATTTTCAGGGCTTTGAGTTTGCGTATGAGCATCTCGTGGTCGGCGTCGCCGGTGATGAGCACGACGTAGTCGAAATGCCGTATCGTCGACAGTTCGTAGGCTTCGAGGGCGAACCACACGTCGATGCCCTTTTCTATCACCGTTTCGTTGCCACCCCGCTGTATCGAACGCAGGTGCTTGTAGTGGAAGATGACGTCGTTCTCGATGAGCGAGTCTTCAAATCGGCGCTCGTCGAAGAGCAGGTGCTTGTTGGCGGCCTCGTCGACCCGGTAACGCCCGCGGAAGTAGTGGCTCTCGGTAATGTGGCTGTCGGCGGCCCGGGTGTGGCTCAACCGGCCCACCACGTCGCGGATATACTTCATCAAGGCGGCGAGGTCGATGTTGAGGCGCGAGGTCTCTTCGAGGTTTTCGTTCACTTTGGCATAGTAGCCGCCGTCGATAAACAAGCCTATGGATTGAATCGAGTCATTCATGGGTCATACCGTTTTATTGCGTTCGATGCCATAAAGATAGCTCTTTTCTCCGAAAAGAAAAATTTTCCACCCGGTCTGCCGCCTATTGTCCCAACAATTTCTCCTCGATTATCTGCCGGTATTTCTCGGGCGTGGCGCCCACCTCGACGATGGGTTTGCCATCAACGGGAATAAATATCAACGTGGGAAGCGCCTGCACGTTGAAGTATTGGCAGAGTTCTTTTTCGAGGTCGGCATTGACCTTGTAGAACGATACCCGGCCTTGGTATTCCCGGGCAAACTTCTCTATCTCGGGCAGCAGCCTTTTGCAGGGAATGCACCAGGTGGCCCAGAAGTCGATGACCACCGGTTTCCGGCATTTGAGCTTGGGATCTCCACCGAGGCGGTAGTCGAAGATGTGCCGCACGAAGAAATCTTTGTTGATGGGGGTAACCGTCCCGTCGGCTTCGGCGACGGTGTCGGCCTTCGCGGCCGTTGCCTCGTAGGTTACGGCAACGAGGTCGAAGGGTTGGTAATAGATTTTCTGCCGGGGAAAGTCGATGGAGAGAAGTCCGTTCCGGAGCAGGTCGAGCCCCAGGGTCGAGTGAGAGAGCACGGTGTCTTTCACGGCTATGCCGCCCGTCAGAGGCGTTTTTACAAATGTCCAGTCGGGCAGGGGGGCCGCCTCGTTGGTGGTGACGGGAGCCGAGTAGGCCGGCTGGCTGTTGCCGGCGGCCGTTGTGCCCGTGGTGAGGTTCCATGTCTCGTAGTCGGCGGCCGTGAGGTTGACGAGGGCATCGGCCCAGGTGTCGAGGAGCAGGCTCCGGTTTTCCCCGCCGATGGTTACGTCGCACGCGATGCCGCTGCCCGGCAGCAGGCGCATGTCGGCGCGGCAGTTGAGTTTCATGTAGGAGGGTCGGTAGGGAAGCGACAGTGTGATTTTGCGATGGCGCGAGTCGATGGTGAGCACCATGTCGCGGAAGAACGAACCTCCGATAATGCCCGCCACGTCGAGCGATTGCAGGTAGGCGGGGTCGCCGTCGAGCACAAAGGCCGGCACGTTGCTCTTGTAGATGGCGTCGCCAAGGGTGAGGGCTCCTATCTCCACGATGCCGCGTGTGGCGACTTGCTTGTAGAGAAAGTGGTCGTAGCCCGGGTCTCCGTGCCGCGTGGTGTCGATGCCCAGTGCGTCGAGGTGTGCGGGAAGGAGTGCGGTGTGCCCGGCAAGGTCGACGACGAAGTCGGCCGCACGACCGTTGACGTCGAGCGTGACGATGATTTTCCCGTCGGTGTCGCGGTAGTCGAAAACATACGACGAGCCGCTTGTCTGTGCCGTGCCGTCCATGACGATGAGGCCGGCAATGCACCACAAGGCTATTTGGAGGATACGTTTTTTCATAATCGTTTATTTTTCTTTCGTTATGATGATGCGCCTTTCTTTCCCCTCTTTTTCGATGATGAGGGTGGCCGTGTCGGTGGGTATGTCGGCCATGATGCGGCGTATCGACCATTCGTCCATGGGCACACCGTCGAGCCGGGTGCCGTTTATCTCGACGACCTTGTCGCCGAAAGCGGCCTGTCCGCCGAGGCTCTCCCACACGGTGGTGATGCGGAAAGCACCGTCGAGCGGCAGTATGTCGACATTCCAATGGCCCGGTTCGTCGGCCATGTCGACCGGCTCTTGTGAGTAGGGCAGGAAGTAGAAACGCCGGCGCAGGAAGTCGATGACCACCTTTCCGTGGTGCAGCAGGGAGGCGCCGATGATGCTGTTGTCCATGACCGTCGTGGTGCCTGAGGCTCCCGTAAAGCGTTGGGAGCCGACAGTGAGTTCGGGAACGGTGAGGCGTGCGATTTTTACCGGGTCGCCCAGTCCGTGTATGCCCGCTCCCACGATGCCGAAGGCTTCGCTCTCCTTGTGTGCGGCCTGTGCGGTGGTGAGTCTCTCGGCGTCTTGCATCGAGAGCAGGAGAAAGTCGGGTACGCCCGTGTCGAAGAGTACCTCGACGGTCGTGTTACCGAACGGTACCTCGACGATGGGGTGCAAGCTGTTGGTCGAGAGCAGCGGCAGACCGTCGCCGACTTTCAGCCGTTCGGGACGGTAGGGAATGTTGATGACCAAAATCTTGTTCCGTTCGTCGATGGTTACGACCGTGCCGGCGAAGGCGTCGCACCCCAGAATGCCGACGACTCCCAGCTCGTCGAAAAATCCGTTCTCGGGCAGAATGAGCGAGGAGAGTTGTGCGAGGGTATGGTGTGGCGAGAGTGCGACGTTGCTGATGACTCCTTTTTGGAAAACGCTTTTGTTGCTGTTCAGGTCCGACACGCCGGCATAGCCTTGCGCCTCGGCGCCGGCCTTTACGGCCACCTCGGCCACGGTACCCGTCTGTCCGCCGGTATCGACGATGTAGCGCACCGGTATGCCGTTGAGCACGACGGGTATGACGATGCGGTTGTGAATATAGTCGTAGGGTATGGTGTCGCACACCCGGTTCTGTATCTGGGCGGCCGACGGGTCGGTTGCCAGCCCTGCGAATACGAGGGCGACGATGAGCCGCGTGAGCTTAGCGGTTGAAGCGAATCGGTTTACGTTCATAAACGACGGTCTTTTCTCCGGCTCGACAGTCGATAGTCAGCCGGGATTTCTTTTTCTTTTTCAGCGCGGGAATGCCTTGGGTGATGCTCTCGCAGAAGTCGAATGTTCCCACCGGTTTCCCGTTTATCGCCAACACCTTGTCGCCCGGAGCTATACCCTCATGGTCTTCGCCCCAGACACGGGCCACTACCAGGTCGCCCTCTTTCACGGTGAGTTCGATGTCGGCATATCGGCTTTCGGGCCGGTGTGTCTCTTCGGGCCGGTAGGCTTCGTAGTAGAGCCGTTGGCGGGGATAGTCGATGGTGATGCGTCCGTATGTGAGCAGTTCGGTGCCCAGCAGCGAGATGGGGGCTTCGGCGGTGGTCGTGACGACGGCTTCGAACTTGACCGAGCCTACCGACAGCGCCGGTATGCCCACTCGCATGGCCTCTTCTTCCTGCCGTCGCCCCGAGATGCCCATGTTGCTCTCTCCGTAGCTGCGGGCCAGGCATTGCACGCCGGCACGCCCGTCGATGCGCTGGTAATCTTGCGCGCGGAGCGAGAGCAGTTGCGGCGACCCGGTGTCGAAGAGGGCTTTCAAGGTGATGCCCGGCACGACTTGGAACGGTATGATGGGCATACCGCCGGCCGCAGCATCGAACTCGATGAGCCTCCGCAGCGAGATGGCCGGGGCGGCGCTGCCCGGGGCGAGCGTGAGGGTGCGGCTCTCACCGTCGATGGAGAGTATCATCTCGCCGAGCATGTCGCTGCCGATGATGCCCACGGCACCGAAACAGGAGAGCCCGGCGTCTTGTTCGAGCAGCAGGGCGGGAACGTCGGAGAAGGTTATCTTGCCGTCGGGTGTGGCGATGTGCGACACGGCCACCCGTGCGAAAGAGATTGTCTCGTTGTTGGCATCAACGGCTGTGAGCGTGTCGACGGCCGTCCAGCCGAGGCGGTCGGCAAACGATTTCAGAAACGAGGTCTGCCCGCCGGTATCGAGGACGAAGGGGTAGGTCGTCCCATTGACGGACATTTCCATCACCAGCTTGCCGGCAACGAGCCGGTAAGGCATCGTCGAGGCGACGGGTTGTGCCTGCACCATCAAACAGCAGAGGCATAAGGTTACCGAGCCGAGCAGTCTTTTGAGCATATCCGGTTATTTCTTGGCGGTTTTTTCGGCTTCGACGATGGCCTGGTAGGCGTTGAGGATTCCGCCCGAGGCACACAAATCTTCAAAGAGGAAGAGGTCTTGCGTGGCATTGTCGTCGACGCGGATACCTTTCTCGACTTCGGCACCGCGGCGCGATGTCACGCTGCGGAGCAGAATGTCGCGTATCTGCGAGCCGGTGAGTTTGGGGAAATAGCTCTTTATCAGGGCGGCGGTACCGGCTACCGAGGCGGCTGCCAGAAATTCGCCGCTGCCGGTGCGATAGCTGTCGCCCGTGTAGGCCGAGTAGATGTCGATACCGGGAGCGAAGAGGTCGAGGCCCTCTACGCCGTAGTTGGCGTTCATCGACGGGTTGCCTGCCTTGTCCGAGGCAGCCACGGTGATGAGGTTGGTCAGCCCTTTTCCGCCGTCCATGTTGCGGTTGGGGAAGAAAGTTATCTCGGAGAGGTCGAGCGAGAGGTCATATACGGGAACGACGACCAGCACGCCTTTCTCCTCGGCATATCTCAGCATCTCGGCCACCCATTGTTTCTGCTCTTCGGGGTAGAGGGTGTTCTGTCCCGGCAAGACGATGACGTCGGCCCCGTGGTCGATGGCGTAGCGCATGGCCAGTGCCATGTCTTTGAGGTAGGGGTCGCCACCGTTGGCACATACGCGCAGGGTCATGATGCGGGCTTGGTCGGCGATGCCGTCGCTACCCAGTCCGTTGCCGCGTTTGCCTGCAATGATACCGGCTGCCATGACACCCGGTGCGGCGTCGGCGGTGAGCAGTTGGTTGTTGCCGTAGCGGTCGTCGGAGAGGTCGAGCGGGTCGTCGCCGACGATTTCGCGGCGATGGTCGTTGCTCTCGGGCTTGTTCAGCACCTCTTCATACATTTCCCGTCCGTTCTCGACGGTAGGCACCACGAAGGTGTTGTAGACGGTCTCCCACTGGTCGGTGTTGTAGAGGCTGAATGCGTAGGCCATGAGCAGGAAAGCGGCGTCGGAGAGGCTGTCTTGCGGGGCGTCCTTGTCGTAGCAGGTCTCGAAATCGCTCAGCGTGAAAGACTCTTTCTCGGGAAAGCGTTCGCGCATCTGGTCGTAGAAGCGGTCGCCGTATTCCTTGATGACGTAGGAGAACATATATCCGCCGTATGCACGGGCCAGTTTCGACTCTTCGAGCACTTGGTTGTAGTAATAGTAAAATTCACTGTCGGGGGCTTCGACTTCGACTCTGCGGCCGTCGATGATTTTATAGAATTTCCCTTGGTTGTAGATGTAGTCGGCATAGCGTTCTTTGAGCCGCATGAATTCCCGGTCGCCTTCGCCCATGGTGTACTCCATGATGCGGCCGTCTTTGCCGCCGAGGAAGTTCCACCCGTAAAGGTCGTCGACGAGACCGTTCTTGTCGTCGTCTTTCTGGTTGTCTTTCTCTTTTCGGTTTTTCCAGATGGACTGTTTCAGGTCTTCATGCTCGATGTCCATGCCGCCGCCGATGAGGGCGACGATGGGTTGTTTCTTGATTTTACGGCCTTTCAGGTAATCATACGCCTTGTTGACGGCGGCGCCAAACACCTGGTCTTCTTCGACCGAGCAGTTGTACCAGTCGAGCTCGCTTTGGCTCGATGTCGTTGCCTTTTCCTGCGCTTGGACGTGGAGACCGGCCAAGGCAAAGAGGAGTATCCATATTGTTTTTTTCATGTTCCGGTTTTAATGCGTTGTGGTTTGGGAGTATAGGGTAGTGGGTTTATTCGAGAATTTCGGGGCCTTGCGCGATGGCTTCGAGGTCGATGTGGTAGGTGTCGGCCATCAGGCGGTTCACCAGGTCGTATTTTTGCCGTATGAACGGGTATTGGTCGGCCGGGTAGCGTTGGTCAAACTCCTCCCGCGTGTAGCGCATGGCAATGTTGACGTAGTCGAGAAACGCATCTTCGCGGGTGGGTATCTCGTAGACGTATATCGTCTGGTCGAACATGAGACCGAAGATTTTGTCGACAAACCCCCGGTTGAGGTAATAGTTGGGGTCGCTCTCTTTGCCGATGCCGGTTACCAGCCCGGTTTTGAAGTCGAACCCGTCGTAAAATTCATCGGGAATCACGATGGTGCCCGCCTCCACGGCTTTGGCAAAAATCTTCTGCATGATCATGCCGCGGCGCTGGTGATAGGTCTTGGCGTCGACGGGTTTGAGTATCTGTTCGCCGCTTGTGGGGTCGGGTTCGCCTTCGAGACATACCAGCCAAAAGTCGAGCCCCTCGAAATAGTTGTTCTGTGGAACCTTGAACGTGATGGTGCCGAACGTATTGGGTATGTAAAAGTCATACACCAGATAGTAGTAGATGGGCAGTACCTTCTTGGTGATCTCGGGCGTGAGGTAGGCAAAGATGTGGTCTTTCATGAAGTCGACATACCAGCGGGCCTGCTCGTCGGTGAGGTCGCTGCCGGTGTAGGAGCCACCGCCGCCGGTCCAGCTGCGGTTGAAGTCGTCGGAGCTGAAATCTTTGTAGATGAGGTATATGCCGAATTTTTTCTGAATGTCGATGATGTCCTGATCCCACGGCTGGTTTCCTTGTGGAAATTCAAACCGCGTGGGCATGCCTTCGTTCGAGGGTATGATTGCCTCTTCCTTGTGGCAGGCGGTGAGGGAGATGACGGCCGAGAGAAAGAAAACGGGGAGGAATTTTATTTTCATATTCATGGGAATATATTTTATCGTTCGGGTGCCAGTTGGTTTTGTTCGAGGTAGGGATTCTTTTCCAGAATCGAGGGCGCCAGCGGCATGGCATACGAGAGGTCGTTGTGTTGGAGCGTGTAGCGTTTGGTAACAACCCCCTGTTTTTTCCAGTCGCGCGAGAACGACGGCATTCCGTAGCGTCGCAGGTCGAACCAGCGGTGCCCTTCGAAGCAGAGTTCGAGACGCCGTTCGAGGCGTATCCGTTCGAGCAGGGCGTCGCCCGTGAGGGTGGGGTCGATGGGCGTATAGTTCTCTTCGTTGAAACGTTTCTGCCGCAACTCCTCGATCAAGGTGCGGGCAAGTCCCTCTTCATCGTTCATCACCGCAGCCTCGGCCGCGTTGAGGTATGCCTCGGCCAGGCGGAAAGCCTGCCCGAAGGAGTTGGAGTTACCCGGCTCGTGATTGGCCTCGATTTGGTATTTCCCGAGCGGCAGGTAGATGGCGTCGTTGCGGTATTCGGTTACGATATAGTGTTTCTTGCGCAGGTCGCCGGGGGTAAAGGCGTCGAGCAGGTCGGGCGAGGCGTTGAAAAACTTCTGTGTGGAGTTGTCGCTGAGCGTGACATACAGGTTCAGGTAATAAGATATGTCGGCGATGCTGCCGTAGACCCAAACGCAGTCGGGGCTGTCCATCTTGATGAAGTTGTAGTAGGGCTGGGCGGTCGATGCTGCCGGCAAGGTGCGCAGGTCGGTGAGGGAGAAGTTCCATTCGTCGATGACCTTTTGGGCATAACGTTGAGCCTCGGTCCAGTTCTCGGTGTAGAGATATACGCGCGATTTGAGCAACTGCACCATGGGCAGGCTGGTCTTGCCGTCGGGCTGGTACTGTTTCTCGCGGGGAAGGGTCAGGTACAAATCCTCGGCATTGTCGAGGTCTTCGAATATTTGTTGGTAGACTTCGTCGACCGTGTTGCGTTCGAGAAATTTGTTTTCGAGGGCGCTGGTCAGTTTCAAGGGTACGCCGAGCGACGTCTTGTCGTAGTTGTAGGGCATACCGTAGGTGTTTACCAGCAAGAAGTAGTAGAATGCCCGCAGGGCGTAGGCTTGTGCCTTGACGTAGGCTTTCTCCTCGGCGGTTCCCGTTACGCCGTCGATATAGTCGAGGGCGGCATTGGCGCCCAGGATAAATTCGTAGGTGCTTTCCCAAATGTTTATCGGCATCATGCCCAAACCCTCCATGGTGATGAACATGGTGGGTTGCCAGCCGAAGAGGGCTTGGTATCCGCTCTCGAAACTGATGGAGTTGTCGTCGAGCGTACCTTCGGTATCGGCGCAGCAGATGTCGTCGTTGAAGATTTCGAGATAGGCGCTGATGCTGGTCGAGCCCGACGGTTTGGGATAGGCTTCGCCCAGCAGCATTTCGTTGAGGGCGTTTGCCTCTTTGGGTACGAACTCGCTTTGCGATTTGGGTTCGAGAAAATCGCCGCAGGAGAGTGCGGTAAGAGCGAGAATGGCGGTGAGGATATATTTGGTCATGAGCGGGTTGTTTGTGGTGAGGTTATGTTAAAATCCGACGTTGATGCCCAAGGAGAAAGTGCGGGGCATGACGCTGTTCTGCACTTCGGGGTCGAATCCGTTGAATCGCTTGCTGGCGATGACGAAAATGTTGTTGACGTTGGCACTGAGCATGAGATTGCTCACTCCTATCTTTTCGAGTTTACCGGGCTTGATATTCCACGAGAGCCCGATTTGCTGGCAGCGGAGGAAAGAGGCGTTTACCACCATGGCGTCCGACTCTTCCCACACATAGATGGGATATTCCGTCTCTCCGTTAGGAAGGCTTATGTAGACTTGGCTCTGTCCCGGCAGGGAGGGGATGATGGTGTGCAACTCGTCGCCCGGCTTTTTCCAACGGTTGAGGAGGTCGCGGTTCACGTTCACGTCGGGTTCGGGCATGAAGTAGCGGTTGCCAAACTGTTCATACGGCGAGAGCAGACGCTTTTTCCCGCCCAGCAGTACCGAGAAACTGGTGCTGAGGGTGAGCGACTTGTAGCGTATGCTCAGGTTGAGGCCGCCGGTAAAGAAGGGGTCGCGTTGGCCCGAGTACACGAGATAGGTCGTGGGGTCGAGCGTGCGGCTGCGCATCTCCTCGGGAACGTCGAGGAGGTTGAAGAGCGGTTGTCCCGTCTGCCCGTCGAGCCCGGCAAACGAGTATGACCAAAAGCCCCCGATGGGGTATCCCTCCTTGACGATGACATCGGTGCGGCCGTTCAGGAAGTCGGACGTCACGGCTTCGTAGTCCGACTTGCCGGCACGGTTCCAGTTTTTCGAGGCGTTCACGCTGATGCTCATGGCAAAGTCGCGGGTCTGCACCGGCGTGAAGCTGACGGTGTATTCCACCCCCTGGTTGGTGATGATACCGCCGTTCATGTTCATCTCCGAGATACCGTACTCATAGGGCAGCGACTGGGCCACGATGGCATTGGAGCGTCGGGAGTAGTATTCGAGGTTCATGTTTACCATGTGGAAGAGCTCCAGGTCGAGACCTACGTTCCAACTCGTCGTGCGTTCCCAACTGAGGTTGGGGTTGGGTATTTGGGAGATGGTCGATTGGTATTGGTTGTAGAGGTTGGCGATGGTTCCTTGGGTGAGAATGAGGTCGGGGCTGAGCCGGGTGATGGCGTTGCCCTGTATGCCGTAGGTACCGCGGAAATTGAGCACGGTCAGCCACGGCAGGTAATCTTTGATAAAGAATTCTTCCGAGGCCCGCCACGAGAAACCGAACGAGTAGGTGGGGTCGATGCGGTGGTTGGCATCTTGTCCGAAGCGGTTCGACGCGTCGTTACGGATATTGGCGTTGATTACATATCGGTCGAGGAACGAGTAGGCAAAGGTGGCGAAGACCGAGAAGAAGTTGTTGGTCTGGTTCGTTTTCCGCCATTGACCCTCGTAGATGCGTTGGAGAATACCCCACGCCTTGTCGATGCCGCCGCTTATGGGTACCAAATCGCTGAGCGGGGTGGGTTGCACCAGTTTCTCGCCCCGGTCGGGCACATAGCCGTAGACGGTGTTGGAGATGGCGTTGTTGGTGGCCGAGCGCACTTCGACGCCGATGAGGGCGTTTAAGCGGCCCGCGCGGCCGAACGATTTCGACACCTGCAACTTGTTCTGTATGTTGTAAGAGGTCTGGCGGGAGTTGTTGGTAAACAGTTCACCGCCGAAAGGCAGCATGGCGGCCTTGAATTCGGGGCTGCTGGGCAGCACCGAGTTGAAGTCATATCCGCGATAGTCCTCGGCGATGCCGAAGGTGCGTTCGGTGCGGTACGACTGGTTGTCGCTGTTGGTATTGCTGTATCCGCCGGTAAACTGATAGGTGAGCCAGTCGAGAATGCGCCATTTCAGGTCGAGCGACGCCGAGAGGTCGGTCGATTTTGAGGAGGAGCCGCTGTTGTCCCGCTCGTTCATGAAGTTGTAGCTGAGCGAGGTGACGGTGTTGTTCAGCGAGTAGGTCGCTCTCTTTTGGTAGAAAACGGGGTTGCCGGCTTCGTCATACGCGGGTATGGTGCGGTTGGCGGTTGTGGCATATTGCAGCGGGTTGACATTCTGACCGAAGCCCGTCGTCTCGCTTACGCTGCCGCTTATCGAGGCGTTGATGCTCAACTTGTCGTTGGGCGTGAAGTCGATGTTGATGCGGCCCGTCATGCGTTCGCTGTCGTTGCCGATTTCCTGACCCGACGACTTGGCATAGCTCACCGACGTGTTGTAGAAAATCTTGTTGGTGCCGCCGCGCACGCTCAGGTTGTGGTTGTGGCTGAATGCGTTGCGGGTGAGCAGGGAGAACCAGTCGGTGTTTTGGGTCTCCAAGACGGCGCGCTGTCGCAGGAACTCTTCTTGCGAGATGTCGTTTTCGAGGTACATGCGCATGAGTCCCTCGTAGGTGTAGGGTTGCTTGATGGGCACCGAGGCGTAAGACGTCCCCCAGTTGAAAGCCTCTTCGGAGAATTGTATGCGCTCTTGTGAGTTCATGTAGTTGAGGTCGTCGTAGTGGGGGCGGTTGGTAATCGAGAAGTTGGCCGAGTAGTTGATGGTGAGCCGGTCCATCTTCCCTTTCTTGGTGGTGATTTCGATGACGCCGTTCGAGGCTTTCGAACCGTAGATGGCTGTGGCCGAAGCGTCTTTCAGCACCGTGATGGTCTCGATGTCTTGCGGGTTCAGCCACGAAATCTGGTTGCCGATGATGTTTTTCAGGTCATCGGTCATGAGCGAGGCCGATTCCAGTTCGAGAGGGTCTTCCTGTATGATGCCGTCGACCACCCACAGCGGGTCTTGGTTTCCCATCAGTGTCGAGGTGCCTCGTATCTGTATTTGGGGCGAAGTGCCCACGCGGGTGCTGGTGTTGGTTACCACCATACCGGCCACACGGCCCTGCAACATCTGGTCGATGCTGGTGTAGGCCGGCATGAGAATGTCGTCGACCTTCAAGGTCGTGAAGGAGCCTACGAGGTCTTTGCGCTTGATGTTTTGGTAACCGGTAACCACTACCTCCTCCATCGAATTGGTAGTCGCGGCCAGGGTCACGTCGATGCGGGTGTTGCCGGTGTAGGTCTTCTCTTGCGCCTCCATGCCGATGAAGGAATAGAGCAGTTTCACCCCTTTTTGGTCGGGAATCAATATCGAGTATCGGCCGTCCATGCCGCTGACCGCCCCTGTTTTCGTGCCTTTCAGTTGCACGGTCGTGCCCGGCAGTACCTCGCCGGTCTCGTCTTTGATGATACCGGTGATGTAGACTTTGCGTGCGGCGGCTTTTTTCTTGATGAGGTAGGTGTTGCCCTCTTTTTCATAATAAAGGTCGGTGCCGTCGAGACACAAGTCGAGTATTTCCGAAACGGTCTTGTTCTTTACCGCGATGTTTAAGTGGTTGATTTCTCCTATGTCGTCGCTTTCGTAGGAGATGATGCAATTTGATTTTTGCTGGATATACCACGCCACGGCATCTAAGGTCGCGTCTTTTACATCGATGGAGAGCCGAGCTTCCTGGGCACTGACCTGCAAAGGTGCCAGCAAAAGTAGAAACAGAGCCACGAGGTAGCCGATGTGGAGCGATGTCGGTCGTATTCCTGTTTTCATCATAGTAATTTTGGTTTCGGGTTTCTTATTAGCACGAATAGTTCAGTTGGCTACTCGACAAAGAATCTGGTTTACAACGTCGATTGTCGCAAGACGTATAGTCTAATTCCCGGAATTACCCTCTTCCAAGGTTCTTTATGCATGGAAATGCGACAGTTTTCAATAGTTTTCTGCTTAGGTTAAGGGAGATTTCGGTTTATGTCGCCGTATTATGCTATGCAAACATAGAAAAAAGAATTTATTTTCTCTTTAATTTCATGCCCTATAATGCACGTTTTCGTAGTTAAAAAGTATTATGCGCCTTTCACAAAACCACTCTTTTCGTTGTATATTAACCACTTATCCATAATTACCACTTTATACAAAACAAAAAAAATAAAATCACATAGTAAGCAGTTTCGCAAACTTTGTATATATTTGCAACGATATAGTGCCGAAATCTTTTCTTTTTAAAATAAGATCCTTAACATTTTAAATTTCTGCGTATGAAGAAACAAAACTCCTTCAAAACATTGTTTACGCTTGTGGCTGTGGCCTTGCTTGCCTTCTCGGCACGCCCCGCACAAGCTGCCGTTACGCTCGATGACTTGGCCGGGACCTATACGTTTGTAGCCGCCGGTGTAAGTGAAAATCCCGGTAGCTTGCCTACGGAGTTCGATGTCGTTGTCAGTCTTACCGATAATGAGAACGAGGTGAAATTCAGCAACTTCGTTGCATCGGCCAACTCTTTCGTGGGAACATTTGATGCCGCTTCGCAGAAAATAACCGTGGCGTTCGGTCAGTTGCTGAACGACGATTTCGATGTTTTCTGCGGTGAGGCTTATGCCGAGACCGGCTCTCTCGAATTTACGGTGAATGCCGATGGCAGCCTCTCGACCGATGCCACATTCGGTATCAGTTCGTTCTGGGGAAGCCCGGTACTCTACACGGGTGCCACACTTACCAAGACCGTACAGGTAGATGTACCCCTGTCCGACGTGCTGGGTACCTACTCTCTGGTAGCTACCGAGGGAAATTATTTCGACATGTCGTCGTTCTTCCCCATGCCCACCGACAACCCCAAAACGACAGCCCGTTACACCGACTTCGACTTCACCATCGCAGCCGATGCCGCCAACGGTGAAAATGCCCTCACCATCACCGGCATGTGGGGTATCGATGCCGCTTTCAAGGCCACCTACAACCAGGCCGACCGCCGCATCGTTATCTCCGCTCAGACGGTAGGAAACTGGGACATCACCAGCGAGGTTTACATGTCGGTAAAATCGGCCACCGAGATTCTCTTCGACGATGCCAGTTTCACCGTTAAAGACAATACCACCAACGAAGCTATCAACATCGCGGCTGCCACGGCAACCAAGGAAGTGGCGTCTTCGGCTATTGACCAGTTGGCAGGAACCTATACGTTTGTAGCCGCCGGTGTAAGTGAAAATCCCAATAGCTTGCCTACGGAGTTCGATGTCGTTGTCAGTCTTACCGATAATGAGAACGAGGTGAAATTCAGTAACTTTGTCGCATCGGCCAACTCTTTCGTGGGAACATACGATGCCGCTTCGCAGAAAATAACCGTAGCATTCGGTCAATATCTGAACGACAACTTCGACATGCTGGGCGGTGAAGGTTACACCGAACAAGGCTCTTTCGCCTTCACGGTGAACGCCGACGGAAGCCTCTCGACCGATGCCGTATTCGGCATTGCTTCGTTCTTCGGCGATGCAATACTTTTTAGTGGAGCCACTCTTACCAAGACCGTACAGGTAGATGTACCCCTGTCCGACGTGCTGGGTACCTACTCTCTGGTAGCCACCGAAGGTTACTATTACTCTTGGTCTATGGGTTGGCCTCTGCCTACCGAAGATCCCAAGACGACAGCCCGTTACACCGACTTCGACTTCACCATTGCAGCCGATGCCGCCAACGGTGAAAATGCCCTCACCATCACCGGCATGTGGGGTATAGCCGATGCCGCTTTCAAGGCCACCTACAACCAGGCCGACCGCCGCATCGTTATCTCCGCTCAGACGGTAGGAACCTGGGAACTCACCAGCGAGGTTTACATGTCGGTAAAATCGGCCACCGAGATTCTCTTCGACGATGCCAGCTTTACCGTTAAGGACAACGTTGCCAACGAGTCGATCAACATCACGGCTGCCACCGCAACCAAGAAAGATGCCGGTAGCGCAGTAATCAACGAAAGTGCCGACAACACCTCGGCTCTCATCTACGCTCAGAACGGCGTACTCTATGTAAAGGCTGCTCAAACGGTAAAAGTAGAAGTTTACAGCCTCAGTGGCGCACTCATGAGCCAAGGAACCTCCGACACCGCCATCACGCTGCCCCGCGGCATGTATCTTGTAAAAGCCGGTAACCAGGTACAACGTGTTATCCTCTAATCGGGACGTTCACACGATTCCTTTATAGGAACGAAATATCTCCGCCGCCGCAGGATTCTGCGGCGGCGGTTTTTATAACCGGCCTGTCCGATAATGCCATCACGAAAAACGATAGCGCACAAAACATGACACCATAAATCGAAGGAGCAGAATATTGCAAAGAGTGATATAATGAAAAGAATCTTGCCGCAAAGGTTTGGAGCAGTAAAAACAAGAGAGCCACGCAGAATATTCTGCGTGGCTCTCTGTACTCGAAGCGGGACTCGAACCCGCACAGCCGCAATGGCCAAAGGATTTTAAGTCCTTCGTGTCTACCATTCCACCATTCGAGCTTCCTTGCGGAAATCGGTTTGTGTTCCGGCCCGGAAATCCTGGGGTCGCAGCAGCCGGCTTTTGTCGTGCCCATTGCGGCCTTGGGGGCTTTCCGTCGGCAAAGATAGTGCTTATTCGTGAAAAAACAATATGGCTCTTTTGAGATTTTTTGCGTTGCGCGGCTTTGAATACGATGGTGCCCTCCGGCTTTGCCGGTGAGGAGGTGTGTTTGTGTGGCCCGACCGCCCCTTTGTCTTGGGTGTAGGACTCAAACACGGAATGTCTTTTGACGTTTTTTGATATTGGTTTGAGGGACCGTTTCTATCCCGAAAGTTGGCGTTTGCCGGTCGTCTTTATTGATATTCAGCTCTCTGGCGGAGGCGTCCAAGGCTGATGGAGAACGGCTCTTCTTGTTTGTTGAGGCTCATTCCCCGTTTGTTTGGTCGGGCTGATAATTTTTTCGTGCTAAAAATTTGAAACTATTAAGTGTGCGATTTAATTTTGTAATTAAATCGATTGATTAATTTATTGTCAGATAATGAAAAACGAAGAAACAAATACCGGGCAGGCCATACTCAAAGCCGCTGAGGAGCTTTTTCTCGAACAAGGATTTGAGCAGACTACGACCAAGCAGATTGCGCAACGTGCCGGGTGCAACCAGGCTCTGCTGCATTATTATTACCGCACCAAGGACAACCTTTTCGTGCAAATCTTCGAAGAGAAGGTAAAGTTTATTGCGACCCATTTTCTCGACATCAATTTGACGGCACAAACGCTCGAAGAGAGAATCTCCCAGATGGTTGAGGTGCATTTCGAGCTCTTTCGCAAAAATCCCCGTTTGGTCCCGTTCCTGCTGAAAGAGGTGCTCTCCGACCCGGTGCGCGTCGCTCCGATACTCGACAAGATAAAGCAATATATGGTGAAGATTTTCGGTATAATCGACGAGGCGTTGCATGAGGAGATCGAGAAGGGCGCCGCGCGGCCTGTCTCGACGTTGAATGTGATTTTGACGCTGGTCTCACTCGACATGGCTCCTTTTATTATTGCCCCGGTGTTGCAGCGTGTGCTCGACCTCACCGACGAACAACTCGACGAACAGCTCGACAAGCGAAAACCGGAGGTGGTAGAAATCTTGTTGCGTCAGATTCGGAAATCACCTTTTGAGCCTGTGTGAGAGGTGCCGTTGCCTTGCCCTCAAAAATCGAATGAAAAACAACCTAATAAACCTATCATAACCTATCATATGGACACGAAAAAAATTCTTGTCGTCTTTGTCTCGTTCTGTTTGGGATTGCCGTGCGCGGGACAAATCACGATAGAAGAGTGCTATCGAAAGGCCCAGGCCAATTATCCCCTTATCAAGCAGTATGACCTTATAGAGAAAAGCCGTGAGTATAACCTCGCGAATGCCTCCAAGGGATATGTGCCGCAGGTTTCGTTTTCGGCCAAAGCCTCGTATCAATCCGACGTCACCCGGTTGCCGTTTGACTTTTCGAGTTTGGGTATTTCGGGGGTCGACATACCCACGTTGAGCCGCGACCAGTATGGGGCGACTATCGATGTGACCCAAACGGTGTGGGACGGTGGAACCATACGTTCGCGCAAAGAAGAGATACGCACGTCGGCCGAAGTTGAAAAGAAAAACACCGACGTGGCGCTGTATCAAATACGCGCACGGGTCAATCAGCTTTTCTTTGGCATATTGCTTTCCGATGCCCAGATACGCCAAAACACGTTGTACCAGGAGGAGCTCGAACGCAATCTCCGACAGGTGGAGTCGTATGTCGCCAATGGCGTCGGTAACCAGGCCGACCTCGATGCCGTGAAAATCAGCCGCCTCAAAGCGCAGCAGAGCCGCATACAGTATGAGACGACGCGGCGGGCCTATGTCGAGATGCTGGCCCGGCTCATCGGGGAGGAGATTGCCCCCGATGCCGAGTTTGTGAAACCGATGCCTTCGCCTTCGCCGGCCGAGCGGATAAACCGGCCCGAACTGTTGCTCTATGATTCACAGATAGCCAATCTGCAAGCACAAGACAAGTCGGTTGTCTCGGGCTTGATGCCGAAACTCGGTCTCTTTTTTACCGGCGGGTACGGCAAGCCCGGACTGAATATGCTCGAAGATGAGTTTGCCGCCTATTATGTGGCCGGCCTCAAACTCTCGTGGAACCTGGGAGGTTTCTATACCCGGCGCACCAGTAAGCGGCAGTTGCGAGAGGGTATTCGCGGCGTGGAGTTGCAGCGCGAGACCTTCCTCTTCAATCTCGACATCGACCGGGCACAGAAAAACAACGAAATCACCCGTTATGTCGAGCAGTTGCGTTACGACGATGAGATAGTCGCGTTGCGCACGGCCGTAAAAGAGGCTTCGGCGGCCAAGATGGCCAACGGCACGCTCTCGGGCACCGACTTTATGCGCGACGTCAATGCCCAGCAAATGGCCGAACAGGAGAAGATTTTTCACGAAATCGAGTTGCTCCTCTCTATTTATGACCTGAAATATATTACCAACAACTAATAAATGCGATGTTATGAATACAACAGGAATCAAGAAAATCGCCCTCCCGGCAGCCCTGTCACTATTGCTTTTCTCTTCTTGCCGCAACAACGATGGCGAATACGACGCATCGGGGGTCTTCGAGGCGACCGAGGTGGTTGTTTCGGCGCAGGGAGCCGGTGAAATCGTCGAGCTCAACATCGAAGAGGGGCAGGAGGTGACGGCCGGATTTCTCCTGGGGCACATCGATACGGTGCAACTCCATCTCAGAAAAGAACAGTTGCAGGCCAATCGTCTCGCGGTCGCGAGCCGCCGTTATGATATTCCCCGCCAGGTGGCTTCGCTGCAACAGCAGATAGAGACGCAGAAGCGCGAGCAACTTCGCTTCGAAAATCTCGTGAAGTCGAACGCTGCCAACCAAAAGCAGCTCGACGACATCAATGCCCAAATTGCCTTGCTCGAAAAGCAGCTCTCGGCACAAATCGAGTCGCTCGAAAACAATAACCGCAGCGTGGCCGGAGAGTTGCTCGGACTCTCGGCGCAGATTGCGCAAATCGAAGACCAGATTGCCAAAAACCGCATTTCGAGCCCCATCACCGGGACGATTCTCACCAAGTATGCCGAGCCCGGCGAGTTGGCCACGCAGGGGCGTTCGCTCTTCAAGGTGGCCGACATCGAGCATCTTTTTTTGCGGGCCTATGTGACGGCCGGCCAGTTGACGGTGATGAAGATAGGTCAGCCTGTGCGGGTTTTTGCCGATGAAGGGGAATCGGGCCGCCGCGAGTATGCCGGTACCGTGACCTGGATTTCGGACAAGGCCGAGTTTACCCCCAAGACCATTCAGACGCGTGACGAACGTGCCAACCTGGTATATGCCGTGAAAATCGCCGTGAAAAACGACGGCTATATCAAACGCGGCATGTATGGAGAGATAAAAATAGCAAAGAAGTAGGCTTATGGTAAAACCGAGTATGAGCGACAAGGTCTGTCGCATTTGGCAGCTCCTGCTCGACGAGCGGCGCATGAGTGTGCAGGGAATTGCCGCGCAGACCTGTTATGAGGTCGACCATGTGTCGCTCTCCCTCGGTTGGCACATGCGAGACAAACTTGTCGTCGTGTACCATGGCGGCGGTGTGCTCCTGGCCGAACTGGTAACGCCCACGAGAGAAAACGAATAACCCAGACGATAACCCATGTATAGTGTTTCGGTGCAACATCTCAGTAAGTCCTATGGCCGGGTGCAGGCGTTGAACGATGTCTCTTTCGATGTCCTGCCCGGTGAAATCTACGGCATCATAGGCCCCGACGGAGCGGGGAAGACCTCGCTTTTCCGCATTCTCACCACGCTGCTTCTGCCCGATGCCGGGACGGCTACCGTTACCGGTCTCGACGTGGTGAAAGATTACCGGCAGATACGCAACCGCATCGGTTACATGCCGGGGCGTTTCTCGCTCTATCAAGACTTGTCGGTCGAAGAGAACCTCTCCTTTTTTGCCACCGTGTTCAACACGACCATCCAGGAGAACTACCATCTCGTTGCCGACATTTACCGGCAAATCGAACCGTTCAAGCATCGCAAGGCAGGAAACCTTTCGGGCGGCATGAAACAGAAACTGGCTCTGAGCTGTGCCCTCATACACAAGCCCACGGTGCTTTTTCTCGACGAGCCTACTACGGGAGTCGACCCTGTATCCCGCAAAGAGTTCTGGGAGATGCTCATGAAGCTCAAAAAACAGGGGCTGACCATTCTGGTGTCGACGCCTTACATGGACGAGGCATCGCTTTGCGACCGTATCGCCCTCATTCAAAACGGACGTTTTCTCCAAATCGACACCCCGGCCCATATCGTGGCGCGTTATCCCAAGGCGCTCTTTGCCGTGCAGTCGGCCCGCATGCACCAGTTGCTGGACGATTTGCGCACCTACCCCGGCATCGACTCGGCATTCTCTTTCGGGGCCACCTGTCATGCTTCCTTCGACGACCGTTCGGCCGTAGAAGGTCTCTCGGCCCATCTGGTATCGAAAGGACACACCGCGGTCGAAATTGCCGAGATAAAACCTTCGGTCGAAGATTGTTTCATGTTGTTGTCAAAAGTCGCGAAAGATGGAAAATAATATTGTTATACGCACCGACGAGCTCACCAAGATGTTTGGCGATTTCACGGCCGTCGACCACATCACGTTCGATGTGAAGCGGGGCGAGATATTCGGCTTTCTCGGGGCCAACGGCGCCGGTAAGACGACGGCCATGCGCATGTTGTGCGGCCTGAGCCGCCCCACGTCGGGCTCGGGCAGCGTGGCCGGCTTCGACATTGCCCGGCAATCCGAAGAGGTGAAGAAGAACATCGGATACATGAGCCAGAAATTCTCGCTCTATGAAGACCTCAAAGTGTGGGAAAATCTGCGCCTTTTTGGCGGTATTTACGGCATGAGTACCCGGAAAATCGCGTCCGAGACCGATCGCATCTTGCACGAATTGGGTTTCGAGAGCGAGCGCGATGTGCTGGTGAAGTCGTTGCCGTTGGGGTGGAAACAGAAACTCTCGTTTTCGGTATCGATTTTCCACGAGCCGAAAGTTGTTTTTCTCGACGAGCCTACCGGCGGAGTCGACCCGGTTACCCGGCGGCAGTTTTGGGAACTCATCTATCAGGCGGCCGAGCGGGGCATTACGGTATTTGTCACCACCCACTATATGGACGAGGCCGAGTATTGCGACCGGGTGTCGATTATGGTCGACGGAAAAATAAAGGCGCTCGACTCGCCGGCCAATCTGCGGCATCAGTTCGGCGCGGAATCGATGGACGAGGTGTTCCGCCGCCTCGCCAGGGAAGCAACACGGAAAGGAGATTGACATGAAACAGTTCATATCGTTTGTAAGGAAAGAATTCTATCACATCTTCCGCGACAAGCGCACGATGCTGATATTGCTCGGGTTGCCGGTCGTGCAGATTCTGCTGTTCGGTTTTGCCCTCACCAACGAGGTCAAAGATGTGCAGGTGGCCGTTTATGACCCGTCGAAAGATGTGGTGACTCGCCAGATTGTCGAGAAGTTTCGCACCAGTCCCTATTTTGTGCTCGACGACGAACTTGCCGAAGTCGATGACATCAATGAGGTCTTCAAGTATGGTCGCATCAGTCTGGTTATCGTGTTCAATGAAAATTTTGCCGAGAATCTCCTGCACACCGGCGAAGCCTCGGTGCAGCTTGTCACCGATGGTACCGAGCCCAACCAGGCGTCGATGATTACGGCCTATGCTTCGAACATATTGGCCCTTTATCAGCAGTCGCTTGCCGAGCAGGGCAGCCTCCCGTTCCGCATCATGCCCGAGATAAAGATGCTCTTCAACCCCCAGTCCGAGAGTGCCTACAACTTTGTACCCGGGGTGATGGGGATGATACTCATGCTCATTTGTGCCATGATGACCTCCATCGCCATCGTGCGCGAGAAGGAGACGGGCACCATGGAGGTGCTGCTGGCTTCTCCCATGAAGCCTGTCTACATAATCCTGGCCAAGTCGGTACCCTATTTCGTATTGTCGATTCTCGATTTGCTGATGATACTTTTGCTCTCGGTTTATGTGTTGCATGTGCCCGTGGCCGGAAACCTCTTCTTGCTCATGTTTATTTCGTTGGTGTTCATCTTTTTGGCTCTGTCTTTGGGTCTGCTCATCTCTACGATGGTCGACACGCAGATGGCTGCCATTCTTGCCTCGGGCATGGGGCTGCTGATGCCTACGATGATACTCTCGGGCATGGTGTTCCCCATCGAGAGCATGCCCGCTGTGTTGCAATGGATTTCGGCCGCCGTACCGGCGCGCTGGTATATCGAGGCCATAAAGAAAATCATGATACAGGGCGTCGGCATGGAGTTTGTGCTCCGTGAGTTGGGCGTGTTGCTGCTCATGACCGGATTCCTGTTGGCGTTGAGTCTCAAAAAGTTTAAAACCCGATTAAGTTAAAGACAGCCATGTTGAAGTTCCTCATCGAAAAGGAGTTCAAGCAAATCGCTCGCAACTCCTTCATACCGCGATTCATACTCATGATGCCGCTGATGGTGATGCTTGTCTTTCCCTGGGCGGCCGACCAGGAGATAAAGAATGTGAAATTGAGCGTTATCGATAATGACCACACGACAACGTCGGCGCGGCTGGTCGAGAAGGTGGTTTCGTCGGGCTACTTCCGTCTCTCCGACGTTTCTGCTTCGGACAAGGAGGCGATGCACAGCATCGAGTCGGGAGAGGCCGATCTCATTCTCGAAATTCCGGTCGACTTCGAGAAGTCGATGGTCAAGGGCGAAACCGGTGCCGTTTCGATTCGGGCCAATGCCGTCAATGGCACCAAGGGAATGTTGGGTGCCTCATACATGTCGTCGATACTGAACGACTATGCCTCCGACCTGCGGGTCGAATATGTCGGCGAGATGGCGGCATTCGGGGCCATACCCGCTTTTGACGTAGAGCCCCGATACCGCTTCAATCCACACCTCGACTACAAAGTGTTTATGGTTCCGGCCCTCATGGTCATGTTGCTTACGATGTTGGCCGGCTTCCTGCCTTCGCTCAATATCGTGGGAGAGAAGGAGGCCGGCACCATTGAGCAGATCAATGTTACACCGGTGAAGAAATCTTATTTTGTCCTGGCCAAGCTCATACCTTACTGGGTTATCGGCTTTTTGGTATTGGCCCTTTGCATGATTTTGGCGGCACTCGTCTACGGTATCTATCCCGAGGGAAGCCTCTTCACGATATTTCTCTTTGCAAGTGTCTATGTATTGGTGGTCTCGGGTTTCGGGCTGGTCATCTCCAACTATTCCGATACCATACAGCAGTCGATGTTTGTGATGTTTTTCTTCATCATGATTTTTATTCTGATGAGCGGACTCTTTACACCCGTGTCGAGTATGCCCGGTTGGGCACAGGCCATAACGGTGCTTAACCCTCTGAAATATTTCATGCAGGTGATGCGGCTGGTTTACCTCAAAGGCAGTGCGTTTATGGAGCTTATTCCGCAATTCATGGCCTTGTGCAGTTTCGCTTTGGTGTTGAGCCTTTGGGCGGTTTTCAGTTATAAGAAGAATGCCTGAGCAACCATCTCCGTGGTCTCACGGCGGCGGTTCTGTTTAAGGGGAAATCGTTGCATTACGGGGCTTGATGGGGAGGTGCCGAACGTTGGGAAAAATCACCTGACAGGTCTGCAAATGACTAGGTCCGTGACAAATCTTGATTTGTCACGGACCTTGGGTGTTTTATGTCGTGGGGGGAATCTCTTACCGGGTAATGAGGTAGCCGGTCGAGGTGTAGGTCACCTGATAGGAGGTGAGCCCGTATTTCTTCTCTTGGGCGCGGCCCGAGAGGGGTTGCCCGTAGCCGTTGAACACGTCGTAGGTCGAGCCGCAGGCGTTGCACACGGCCACACCGGCCTCTTCGTCGATGGTTACCTGCACGTTGCTTTTGCACTCGACGGGGCAGGCCATGTCGTAGGCGAGAAGTTGGTTGTTGAGCCCGCAGATGAGCAACACGCCGCCGAAACCCGAATAGCTGTTGGCTGCCCAGGAGTATCCCTTGGGCAGGGTATTCTTGACAAAGGTCTGCCACTCCATGTATCCATGGACACCGTAGACGCTCCATTGTGCCGAGTATATCTCGATGTGCACGGGGCGGGCGGGCAGGCGTTGGTCGTCGTAGTTGTCGCACCCGGTGAGAAGGTACGAAGCGGCGAGCAGGCAACAGCCGAGCAGATGGCGGAAAGGAACGTGGCGTGACATGGTGCGGAGGTTTTTACCGGCGACCCAGCAGGGCGTCGAATGCGGTTCGGGTCTTCCCGAAGTCGAAGTCCTGCACGACCTGTTTTTCGAGGGCGGTAATCTGCTCGTTGCACAAGTTGCCGATGCTGCCTTCGTGGGTGTGGTGCAGGTTCTTGTCGGGGGTGAAGTCTCCGGCCTCGATGCGCAGGCCCACCTGCTTGTAGGCGTCGCGGAAGGGGGTGCCTTCGAGTGTGAGACGGTTTACCTCTTCGACGCTGAAAATGGGGTCATAGCGCTTGTCGTCGAGAATGTGGTCGTTGACGGTGATGCGGCTCATCATCTGCTCGACCATGCGCAGGCAGTCTTTCAGCTCGTCGAACGAGGGGAGGAACACCTCCTTGATGATTTGCAGGTCGCGGAAGTATCCCGACGGCAGGTTGTTGGCAATGAGGGTGATTTGGTAGGGCAGTGCCTGTATCTTGTTGCATTTGGCGCGGGTGAGCTCGAATACGTCGGGGTTTTTCTTGTGGGGCATGATGCTCGACCCGGTGGTGTAGGCGTCGGGCAGCTTGATGAAGCCGAAGTTTTGCGAGTTGAACAGGCAGGCGTCGAAAGCCAGTTTGGCGAGGGTGGCGGCGATGGAGGCGAGGGCCGAGGCCACGATGCGTTCGGTTTTCCCGCGACCCATTTGGGCGTAGACGACGTTGTAGTTCATCGAGTCGAAGCCCAGCAGCTGTGTGGTGAGGCTGCGGTTGAGGGGGAACGACGAGCCGTAGCCGGCTGCCGAGCCCAGCGGGTTGCGGTTGCTCACCTTATAAGCGGCCAGCAACACGGTAAGGTCGTCGACGAGGCTCTCGGCATAGGCGCCGAACCACAGCCCGAACGAGGAGGGCATGGCTACTTGCAGGTGGGTGTAGCCCGGCATGAGCACCTCTTTGTATTTCTCGCTTTGGGCGATGAGGGTCGTGAAGAGGTGGTCGGTGAGCTCCACGATTTGTTGCAGTTCCGACCGGATAAAAAGTTTCAGGTCGACCAGCACCTGGTCGTTGCGGCTGCGTCCGCTGTGTATCTTCTTGCCGATGTCGCCCAATTTGCGGGTGAGCATGAGCTCGACTTGCGAATGAACGTCTTCAATGCCCTCTTCGATGGCAAACTCTCCGGCTTCGGCAACGGCATAGATGCGGCGCAGCTCGGCGGTGAGGGTGTCGAGCTCGTCGCGGGTGAGGAGCCCTATGCTTTCGAGCATGATGATGTGGGCGATGGAGCCGAGTATGTCGTAGGGGGCGAGGTAGAGATCCATTTCACGGTCTCTTCCCACGGTGAAGCGGTCGATGCCGGCATCGACTTGCACGTTTTTTTCCCAAAGTTTCTGTGCCATTGAGCGGAGTGCTTTTTAATAGAACTGAATGAGTGTGATGACCTCGGCAATTTTGTTGACGCCCTCTTGCAGGGGCTTGGAAATCATACCTCGAATGAAGGGATTCAACTCGGCGCGGAGGGTGATTTTCATGGCCGTGTTGTCTTCGGGGGTGGGGAGCAGCTGTATCCAGATAAAGAAGGGTATGGGCGACTCCACCGTTTCGAGCTTGATGGTTTTGTGGGGTTCCCTTTCGACAATGCGCAGGGCAATGTTCCCGGCCGGGCTGGCCGAGAATTTGCAGTTGTCGCGGTCGCAATGGAAATCGGATATTTTGTCTTCGGGGATTCTGTCGCGCAGGCGTTCGAGGTTGGAAAGGTCGGACAACATCTCAAATACCGTCTCGACATTTGCCGCGATGGTTTTTACAGGGCTTTCAAAGGAGGTCATCGGTTTAAAGTCTGTTTTAAAGAAAATCTTGAATTATTTCCCGGCGTTCCAGGAGGCGGGGTCTTTGCGCCACTCTTTCAGTGTTTCGAGGTCGTCGTCGGTGATGTATCCGGTTTTGAGGGCGGCTTCGAGCACGGCTTCGTAGTTGCTGAGGGTGACGACATCGACCTTGGCGGCTTTGAACCGTTCTTCGGCGACGGGGAAACGGTAGGAGAAGATGGCGGCCATACCCACTACTTCACAGCCCACGTTGCGTATGGCTTCGACGGCTTTGAGGCTGCTGCCGCCCGTGGAGATGAGGTCTTCGATGACGACGACGCGTTGGCCGGGAATCAAGTTTCCTTCGATGAGGTTTTCGAGGCCGTGGTCTTTGGGGGCCGAACGCACATAGACATAGGGTAATCCCAGTTGCTCGGCGATGAGGGCGCCTTGCGCGATGGCTCCGGTGGCGACGCCGGCAATGGCGTCGATGTTTTCAAACCGCTCCAAGATGAGGCGGCAGAGTTCTATTTTGATAAAGCTCCGTATGGCGGGATACGAAAGCGTTTTTCGGTTGTCGGTGTAGATGGGCGATTTCCAGCCCGATGCCCAAGTGAACGGCAATGCGGGTTGCAATTTTACGGCACTGATTTTCAATAATTTCTCAGCAACTAAACGCTCCAATGTTTTCATAATTTTCCTTTTTTATTCGATGGGGTATAGGGGTTGTTGAAATGCCGGATTGGCATTTTGCGGCACACAAAGATAGTGAAAAGAACGAGAATAGAAAAAATAAAAAAGGAAATTTCGTACACTATTTTTAACGGGCGAATGAGAGGGCAAAAAGTGATATGCCGGCCGGTTTGGCGGCCTGTAATGCCTCGGTGCAGGCCAGGAGTGTGGCTCCTGTCGTGACGATGTCGTCGACAAGGAGGATATGACGGCCGGTGCAGGTGTGCCTGGGCGAGAGAACAAAGATGTCGCGGGTGTTGAGCCAGCGTTCGTAGAGGGAGAGGTGAGTCTGCGACGGATTGGATTTGCGGCGTATGAGGCTGTGGGTGTCGACGGCGATGCCGCTCACGTCGGCAATGCCGCGGGCAATCCATTCGCTTTGGTTGTAGCCGCGCTTCCGCAACCGGGAGCGGTGCAGGGGAACGGGTATGATGAAGTCGATGTCGTCGAGTTGCCCGCTTGCGCGAAGCTCCCGGGCATAGAACTGTCCCAAGTAGCGGGCGCATTCTTTCCCGTTGTGGTATTTGATGTGGTGCAGCAGATTCCGGTAGCCGGAGTGGGGGGTGGAATAAAACAGGGCAAAAGCGGCGTCGATGTCGGCTTTCCCCCTGAACAACTGTTCCATGGCATGTTCCGTCTCTTCGTGGAATTTGGTGCGCGGCAGGTGTTGCAGGCAGTGCAGGCACAAGTGCGGCTCGTCGCTTTGCAGCCGTCGGCCGCATACGACGCACAAGCGGGGAAACAGCAGGTCGAGAAGGGCGTCAGTCGTCATACGATGTTTCATGGTCGTTCTCTCCGCAAATGGGGAAGACAATCCCCGGTTCAAATCCCCGGGACAGGGCAAAACGCACCAGCTTGGCTCGCTCGGACGGGTTCCCGGTGTTCCCGAGTTGTTGCCGTTTGCGGTCCAGTAACTCGTGCAGTCCGGCACGGTATGCTTCCTCGTCGATGTGCGAGAGGGCATCGGCAATGGCTTCGCCCGATATTTTTTTTTGCCGCAGGGCGGCCGCGATTTTCAGTCGCCCCCAGCGGTCGAACCGTATCTTGTCGTGCACATAACTCCGGCAATAACGCGCCTCGTCGATGTAGCCTTCGCGTTTGAGATGTTCGATGATGTTGGAGGCGGCTGTGGGGGGAATGCCCCAGCCGGCCAGTTTTTCTTCGATTTCGTTCGCACATCTTTCGGCCGTGGAACAGAGGGCTGCTGCCCGGTAGAGGGCTTCGTCGGGGGTGAGGGGTTTTTTCATCGGGGCAAATGGGTTTATCGGGTGGCCGTGACGAATCGCTCACGATTTGACAAGTCGCGGATAATCGTGACGTGGCCAAATCCTTCGGCGCGAAGCCGGTCGGCGGTCGCCGAGGCGAAAAGCGGATTGATTTCGAGGTAGAGTTTCCCTCCCGGGTGCAGGAGCTGCCGGGCGGTGATGGCAATGGCGCGATAGAACAGCAGCGGGTCGTTTTCGGGAACGAACAGGGCCGTATGCGGTTCGTGGTCGAGAACCTGCGGTTCCATGTCGGCCATTTCCGAGGGGACGATGTAAGGCGGGTTGCTGACGATGAGGTCGCAACTGCCGTGCTCTTCGGTCGGGGGCGTGTAGTGCAAGATGTCGCGTTGCAGAAACGTTACCCGGGTACCTAAGTCTCTGTTGTTCTTTTCGGCAATGCGCAACGCGTCGGCCGAGATGTCCCACCCCTCGACCCGGCAATCGGGAAAGTGGTGGGCGAGGGTGATGGCGATGCAGCCGCTTCCGGTGCCGATGTCGATGGTTTTTGAAGGTCGTTTTTCTTTGTTTTCATCAACGACAAGAGCTGTCAGTTCCTCGGTTTCGGGGCGCGGAATGAGTACGCCGGGAGCCACGCCGAAACGCAGCCCGCCGAAACGGGTGTGTCCCAAGATATATTGAATCGGCTCGTGCTGCCGGAGTTTTTCGACGATAACTTCGATTTTTTTTCGGCTACTTTCGTCCAAAATCTTATCTTTGTGCAAGATTACCTCCACGGGAGAGAAGCCGCACACCTCTTCCCACAAAATGCGGGTCAGGGCGCGTATCTCTTCGGGCGGGTAGAGGCCATCGAGCGAGTCTTTGATATATCGGGTTGTCTTTTGCATGACACAAAGATAGCGAAAGGCGAGAGCAGAAACAAACAAGAAAACGAAGTTTTCGAGTTTGACTATGCCGAGCCGTCTCCTGTCTTCTGAAAAGATAGCGAAAGGCGAGAGCAGAAACTGGCG
Source organism: Candidatus Caccoplasma merdavium (assembly GCA_018715595.1). NCBI lineage: Bacteria > Pseudomonadati > Bacteroidota > Bacteroidia > Bacteroidales > Bacteroidaceae > Candidatus Caccoplasma > Candidatus Caccoplasma merdavium. The sequence continues at coordinate 38,773 of DVLI01000024.1, forward strand.
GGAAAACGAAGTTTTCGAGTTTGACTATGCCGAGCCGCCTCCTGTCTTCTGAAAAAATCACTTTTTTTCCGCTCGGTGTGACACGGTAATTTTTAACGACAGCAAAAAATAGAACGATGGAAAATCGGGAGAATGATATGCAATATATGCGGCGTTGTCTGCAACTGGCCGCCTGCGGCCGTGGGCGGGTGTCGCCCAACCCCATGGTGGGTGCGGTCATCGTGTGTGACGGGAAAATCGTGGGAGAAGGGTATCACCGGCAATTCGGCGGGCCCCATGCCGAGGTCAATGCCGTGGCATCGGTGCGTGACCCCGAGTGCCTCTCCCGCTCCACACTCTATGTCTCGCTCGAACCCTGCTCCCATTATGGCAAGACGCCGCCGTGCAGCCGGCTGATCATCGAGAAGAAAATACCCCGTGTCGTCGTGGGGTGTCTCGACCCGTTCCCCTCGGTTTCGGGTCGGGGGGTCGCCATGTTGCGGGAAGCCGGTGTGGAGGTCGTCACCGGGATGCTCGAAGCCGAATGCCGGGCTTTGAATGCCGCGTTTATGACGGCCCATGAGCGGCAGCGGCCCTATGTCGTCTTGAAGTGGGCGCAGAGCCGCGACGGTTTTATCGACCGCCGCCGCCGACCCGAGGAGGCTCCGTGTCGCTTCTCCGACGCGCAGACTTCGCTCTTCGTCCATCGTCTGCGGGCCGGGTGCGATGCCATATTGGTGGGCGCACGCACAGCGTGGCTCGATAACCCCACACTCACTTTGCGGCTGTGGCCGGGACGTCGTTCCCCGCTGCGGGTCGTCCTGGGAAAAAATATCGCACTACCACCCTCATCGCCGCTGCTCACCGACGGCCTGCCTACCGAGCTGGTGACCGGTTCTGAGCCTGATGCCTCCTTGCTGCCCCCGAATGTGCATTATTCGGTGCTCGATTTTTCACAGCCCGTCGTTCCTCAACTGTTGGCGTCGCTTTATCGCGAGGGGGTTACCTCCTTGTTGGTGGAGGGCGGTGCCGCCACCTTGCAATCGTTTATCGATGCCGGTCTTTGGAACGAGGCTCATGTCGAGACGGCACCCTTTGATTTGGACGACGGAGTGCGGGCGCCCCGGCTTGTCTCGGCAGCCCTTTCGGGTGTCACGGAATATGGCTCTCGCAGGGTCGAGCACTATGTGCGGTCCGAAAATTTGTCATAAAGACACAAATCGTCCTGCTTTATTTATAAATTATTATAATAATCTCGGTGCGAAGAAGAAAAAGCCGAAAATCTTTCTAATTTTGCAACCTTGTATCAAGTAATCTCTTTCGCAAGAATGAAACTATCGAGACTTTTTCTGTTGCCGGTTTGCATCGGACTTTTGTTGTGCGGCTTTTCGGCCTGCAATTCTGATGACGATTCCGATCTCATATACACGTCCTATACCAACACGATGGTGCGCACCTTTGCTCTGTCTCCCGACATTACGGTGCTCACCAATCTGGCGTATCGCTATTTTACCATCGACCTCGTGAACGGGCGGATTTTCAACCCCGATTCGCTGCCTTATGGGACCGATGTCTCGGCGCTTGTGCTCGATATGACCTTCGATTCGCCGTCGAGTGTCGAAATTACCGTTCTCAACAAGGACGACGGTTCCTTGCTCAAAACCATCGATTATCTCGAAAACGAAGACGATTCCATCGACTTCAACAACGATGTGAAGATGAAGGTCGTGGCGGCCGACGGGGTTACCTCGCAAGATTACAGCATCGAGGTGCGCGTGCATCGTGTGCAGGCCGACTCGCTGGTGTGGGCGACTTTGGGTGCCAATACCCTGCCCACGTTGCTTGACGACCCCCAAGAACAGAAAACTCTCTCTTTCGGCGGGAAAGCCTACTGCTTTACCACCGATGGCGCGGCATATAACTTGGCCACATCATCGGCTCCCGCCTCGGAATGCAATGTCGCCGCCTTCACCCCGTGGGGCGATACCCTGTCGGTAAGCACGCTGGTGGCCTCGGCCGACACGCTCTTTGCCCTGTGCGGCGCGCCCGATGCCGATGGCAATCAGCAGTTGTGCCGTTCGACCGACGGTCTCTCGTGGAGCCCCGTGCCCGATGCCCGTTTCTCGGCGCTTATCGGTATGTGGGAACAACGGCTCACCGGCGTGGTAGCTTCGGCTTCGGGGTATCATCACGCCACCTATGAAAGCGGTACGACGACCGTGGACGCACTCATCGACGAGGACTTCCCCATATCGGGATTCAGTAGTACGGTCGCATACGCCGATTCTTCTTACGGCACATCGCAAATTTATTTCTTCGGCGGCCGTTGTGCCGACGATTCCTATTGCGGCCATATCTGGGCCTATGACGGAGAACGTTGGGCCGCCATTTCCAATGTCGGCATTGCGGGCGGTGCCGGAGCTACGGTTTCGCCCCGCGAAGGCGCTCTCTTCTTTGCCTATTACAACGACGAGTACGATGCCGAGTCGGATTACTTCATTCGCAAAACCTACTATTATATATTGGGCGGGAAAGATGCCTCGGGACTCCGTAACGACCTTTATTACACCAACACGTTGGGAGGATATTGGGAACAGGCCGCCAAAGGCACCCCGCTTTATGTGTCGAACATGGGCTTTACCTCCCGCGCTTTCGCTTCGGCCTACATTCGCGAGGAGCCGGCTTCGGTCACCGGCCAGTCTCTCTCGACGTGGCGATGGGCCGAGACACCCTATCTCGGCCGCATGACCCGCAGCGGCGACGAGCCGGTGCCTTATGTCTATGTCTTTGGCGGATATGACAGGAACGGCAACCTGCTCGACGAGATATGCCGCGGAGTCATTCTGCGCTTTACCTTTTAGTAATGAAGGTGAAAATAGTGGGGAGTAGGGATAATTTTTTCGGCCGGAGTTGCGTTTCTCATACATGAGACTTGAAACGAGGAACTTGAATATGAGAAAATGGTGGATCATACAACTCTTGGTGTTGGGTACTTGGCTGCCCCTCTCGGCCCAAGAGTATCTCTACGAAATAGGTGCCGCGGCCGGCATGGGGGTCTATATCGGTGATATCAACACCCGACCCTTCCACAATCCCGGCGGTGCCTACGGCGTGATGTTCCGTCAGCACATCAATTACCGGTGGGCATTGAAATACAACGTGTCGATGGCACGCATGAAAGGGTCGACCGAAGGCTGGGACAACGTCCTGCCGGGGAACGCCCAATATGAGTTCAGCCGGCCGCTGCTCGACTTCGGGGCACAGGCCGAGTTCAACTTCTTTCATTACGGGGTGGGAGAGTCCTACAAAGGAACGCGCCGCTTCTCACCCTATATCGTGGCCGGTCTCGGTTTTTCCGCCGTGCCGCGGAAAGGCGACGGATATTTCAGCCTGCAAATTCCCATGGGAGTCGGCCTGAAATACAAAATCGCCCGGCGTTGGAACATCGGATTGGAGTTTACCATGCGCAAGACTTTGGGCGACAAGCTCGACGGCAAGCAGCTCGATGACCCCTATCACATTACCAGTGCGGCGTTCAAGAACACCGACTGGTATTCGTTCACGATGATTTCCATTACCTACGACATCGGTCGCAAGTGTGTCGATTGCAATCCGTCGAGTGCCTTCTGAGAGGCCCCGGCGACAATATATGAACCTAATTTAGACAATAGAGAACATGTCGCTCAAAGACAGCATAGATAAAAACCGCCTGCCCCGCCATATCGCCATCATCATGGACGGTAACGGCCGCTGGGCCAAGGAACGCGGGAAAGATCGCTCTTACGGCCATCGCCAGGGCGTAGAGTCGGTGCGTACCATAACCCGGGCTGCCGGGAACCTGGGAATCGAATATCTCACCCTCTATACCTTCTCGACCGAGAACTGGTCGCGTCCGCAGGAGGAGGTCGATGCCCTCATGGCCCTCATGGTCATGGCCATCGAGCAGGAGACGCCCGACCTGATGAAAAACAACGTGCGCCTCACGGCCATCGGCGACCTCGACCGCATGCCCGCCGAGGTGCGGGAGCGTCTCGACCGGTGTATGCAGCAGACGGCCGCCAATACGGGCCTCACGCTGGTGTTGGCCCTGAGTTACTCGGCGCGGTGGGAGTTGGTGCGTGCCGCCCGGGAGTTGGCCGCGCGTGTGGCCCAAGGCCGGTTGCAGCCGGAGCAAATCGACGAGGCGATGCTCTCGTCGGCCCTGACGACCCGTGCGATTCCCGACCCCGACCTGTTGATACGCACCGGGGGGGAGTGCCGCATCAGCAATTTCCTTTTGTGGCAGGCTGCCTATGCCGAGCTCTATTTCACCCCCCAGTATTGGCCCGACTTCGACGAGGAGAGCCTCTACAAAGCCATTTGTGATTATCAGTCGCGCGAACGCCGCTTCGGAAAAATCAGTGAACAATTATGATGCCAACACACTCTTGCCAAATATCATTCGGGAAAGTCGGCTTGCTGGTCGTGCTTCTCTTTTTCTTATTCCTTCCCACCCCTGCGGTGGCCCAACTCGCGGAGACGGGTGCTCCGGTCGATACGATTTACAATCCGGCCATCGACTATGGTGCCCTGCCCCGAAAATATGAGATAGCCGACATTACCGTGTCGGGAGCCACCGACAATTACGAAGATTTTGTCATCATCGGATATTCGGGCCTTTCGGTGGGCGATGTCATCGAGATTCCCGGCGAAGCCATCACCAATGCCGTTCAACGGTTTTGGAAACAGGGCCTCTTTTCCGACATTGCCATTTCGATAACCAAGGTGGCCGGCAACAAGGTGTGGCTCAACATTGCCCTGCAACAACGCCCCCGCATCTCGCAGGTCAACTACATCGGCATAAAAAAGTCGGAACGCGAAGAACTTGAACAACGCCTCGGCCTGATAAAAGGCAACCAGATTACCCCCAACCTCATCGACCGGGCCAAACTCCTCATCAAACGCTATTACGACGACAAGGGTTTCAAGAATGCCGAAGTCACCATCTATCAGAAAGATGACCTCTCGCACGAGAATCAGGTCATTGTCGACATCGACATCGACAAGAAAGAAAAAATCAAGGTACACAAGATCTATTTCACCGGCAATACGGTGCTGAGCGACCGCAAGCTGCACCGCACGATGAAAAAGACCAGTCAGCGCAAATATCTGCCCACGCTCTTCCGTCCCAAGAAGTTCGTGCCCGAACGTTATGCCGAGGACCTCGAACTCATTATCGGGAAGTACAACGAGCTGGGTTATCGCGATGCCGTGATACTCTCCGACAGTGTCGTGCCCTATGACGAAAAAACGGTCGACATCTACATCGATCTCGAAGAGGGCGACCAATACTTTATCCGCAACATCAACTGGGTGGGGAATACCGTCTACACGACCGACCAGCTCAACCGTGTCCTGCGACTCGAACCCGGTGACGTCTATAACCAGAAACTGCTCAAAGAGCGCACCGAGACCGACGAAGATGCCATATCGACCATCTATATGGACAACGGTTACCTCTTCTTCCAAATCACCCCCATAGAGAATAATGTCGTGAATGACTCCATCGACCTCGAACTTTCGATACTCGAAGGTCCACAGGCCACCATCAACAAGGTGACCATTACCGGTAACGACCGCCTCTATGAGCATGTCGTGCGTCGGGAGTTGCGTACGCTGCCGGGAGAACTCTTCAACCGTTCGGAGCTGATGCGTTCGATGCGTGAAATCATGCAGTCGGGGCATTTCAATCCCGAGACGATGGACGTGAAACCCGAGCCCAATTACGAGAACGGTACCGTAGACCTTACCTATGTGCTCGAATCGAAAGCCAACGATCAGGTCGAGCTCTCGGCCGGTTGGGGACAGACCGGTATCATCGGCCGGTTGAGTTTGAAGTTTACCAACTTCTCCATAAAGAACCTGCTCAACCCCAAGACCTATAAAGGCATCATACCGCAGGGCGACGGTCAGACCCTTACCCTCAGCGTGCAGACCAATGCCCGCTATTACCAGTCTTACAGCATGTCGTTCTTCGAGCCGTGGTTTGGCGGCAAACGCCCCAACTCGTTCAGCTTCTCGGTCTATTACAGTAAATCGACCGCGTTGAGTACCTCGTTCTACAACGACAACTATTACAGCTACTACGACTACCTCTACGGCTACAATTCGAGCGCATCGGATTATACCTATGCCATCGACCCCGACAAGTATATCAAACTCTTCGGCGTCTCGGTCGGCTTGGGACAGCGACTTACTTGGCCCGATGACTACTTCACCTTCTCGGCCGACCTCAGTTACCAGTTGTATAAGCTCAAAAACTGGGAGTACCTCTTCCGCATGCAGAACGGTACGTCGCACAGCATCACGTTGGGACTCACCTTGGCGCGTAACTCCATCGACAATCCCTACTACACGACCCGCGGTTCGCAGTTCTCCTTCTCGGTGCAACTCACGCCGCCCTATTCGCTCTTCGACAATACCGATTATGCGTCTCTCGATATTACCAACGCCGATGACCAGCAGAAGATGTACCGTTGGATTGAGTACCACAAGTGGAAGTTCAACAGCAAATTCTTCCTCCCCCTCGCATCGTTCGGTTTCGGAGAAGACAAAACCTATACGCTCGTGATGATGGGACGTTTCGATTTCGGAATCCTCGGTTCTTACAACCAATACAAGAAATCGCCCTTCGAGACCTTCTATGTGGGCGGTGACGGCATGACCGGGTCGTCCTACAACTATGCCACCGAGACGATAGCCCTGCGTGGTTATGAGAACGGAGCCCTCACTCCCTACGGAAAAGAGGGTTATGCCTACGCCCGTTTGGGTGCCGAGTTGCACTTCCCCGTGCTGATGCAAGGCTCTACCATCATTTATGCGTTGGCATTTGCCGAGGCGGGTAATGCCTGGACCGAGGTAAAAGAAGTCAATCCTTTCAAACTGAAACGCTCGGCCGGTGTGGGTGTGCGCATCTTCCTCCCGATGATAGGTCTCATGGGTATCGACTGGGGATATGGTTTCGACAAGGCTTTGCCCACGTCGGCCAAGATCAGCGGCAGCCAGCTCCACTTCATCTTGGGACAGGAGTTCTGATGAGGAGCCCGGCAGAACAGGATACAAAACCGATTGTTGTATAAGAAAAACTCAAACCCTAAAAAGAAAGCCTATGAAACGAATCGTTCTTTTAGTGGCTGTATTGGCTTTTGGCCTTGTCGGGGCCAATGCGCAAAAGTTTGCCCTCATCGACATGGAGTATATTCTCAAAAACATACCGGCCTATGAAATGGCCAATGAGCAGTTGAAGCAAATCTCCCTCCGTTGGGAAAAGGAGATTACCGACCAGGCTCAGAAAGTGGAAGAGATGTATAAGGAGTATCAGTCCAATGCCGTGTTCCTTACCGATGCCCAGAAGCAGCAGAAGGAAGAGGAGATACTGGCACAAGACAAGGCCACGCAGGATTTGCGCCGGAAGTATTTCGGCCCCGAAGGCGAGCTCTACAAGAAGCGTGAGAGTCTCATGAAACCCATACAAGACGACATCTATGAAGCCGTGAAATCGATTTCCGAAGGGAAGGGTTACCAGATGGTCATAGACCGGGCTTCGTCGGCAAACATTATTTTTGCCTCGCCGCGCATCGACATCAGCAACGAAGTACTGACGAAGTTGGGTTATTCCAAATAATTTACCTACATTTGCCCTATCGAAACGACAACAAAAAAACATAATAATAACACCATATCATGATTAAGAAACTTTTTATTCTTGCTTTCCTGGCATTGCCTTTGAGCCTTGCCGCCCAAAACCTTAAATTCGGAACCGTAAACACCGTCGATGTATTCAACCTCATGCCCGAGAAAGCCACGGCCGAGAAACAACTCGAAGACCTCTCGAAGCAATACGAGAACGAATTCATGAAGATGCAGGAAGAGTTTACCAACAAGTACAAGGACTTCGTCAACAGCCAAGATTCCATGCCCGAGAACATCAAGCAACGTCGCATGCAGGAAATTCAGGAAATACAACAACGCATTCAGAATTTCCGCGAAGTGGCTACCGGTGACCTCGAAGAGCAACAGGCCAAACTCTTGGCTCCCCTGCAAGAGAAAATCTCCAATGCCGTGAAGGCTGTCGGCCAGGAAAACGGCTTCACCTTCATCTTCGACATGAGCATTCCTTCGGTGCTTTATGCCGGAGGCCAAGCCATTGATGCGACGCCCCTGGTGAAAGCAAAATTGGGATTGCAATAAAAACAACCGGCATTGCGGCCGTCTAACCCGAAAAAAAATTTTTGCGTGAAAGATATGCCGACATTCCTGCCAGACCACCGTCCCGGACCTATCGGAATTTTCGATTCGGGCTACGGTGGTCTGACTATCTTGGAAAAAATCCGAAAAGTGCTGCCCGAGTATGATTACATCTACTTGGGCGACAATGCGCGGGCCCCTTATGGAACCCGTTCGTTCGAGGTCGTGTATGAGTTTACCCGCCAAGCCGTGGTCAAGCTCTTCTCCATGGGGTGCCGCCTGGTGATACTTGCCTGCAACACGGCATCGGCCAAGGCGTTGCGCTCGATACAGCAACTCGATTTGCCGCAGATTGCGCCCGACCGCCGCGTCTTGGGCATAATCCGCCCCACCGCCGAGATTGTGGGAAACGTCACCCGCACCGGCCGGGTGGGAGTCCTCGCCACGCTCGGCACCATACAGTCTTGCTCATATACCCTCGAAATCAAGAAACTCTACCCGCATATACAAATCTTCGGTGAAGCCTGCCCCATGTGGGTGCCCTTGGTCGAGAACCGCGAATACGACACGCCGGGAGCCGACTATTTCATCAAGAAATACATCGACGAACTCATGGCCCAAGATGCGCACATCGATACCGTGATACTTGCCTGCACCCATTACCCGCTCCTGCTTCACCAGATACGCCGTTATCTGCCCGAGGGAGTCGAGCCGCTGGTTCAGGGCGATATTGTGGCCGAGAGTCTCAAAGACTACCTGCGACGCCACCCCGAGATGGAACAACGTTGCCAGCGAGGAGGAGAATGCACGTTCTACACCACCGAGTCGCCCGAGAAATTTTCGACCCTTGCCTCGATATTTTTACAGAAAAAAGTGACGGTAACCCGTCTTACCCTCGAATAATAGTCTTATGGCACAAGTACGCATCAACAAGTATATCAGCGACACCGGTTTTTGCTCCCGTCGCGAAGCCGACAAGTTGGTCGATGACGCCCGCGTCGAAGTCAACGGTGCGGTCGCCTTGCCCGGTACCAAGGTCTTGCCCGGTGATACCGTGCGCATCGACGGTGAGATATTGCGTCCCAACCCCGAATCCTTTGTCGAGCGCCCCAAGTTGCCGAAACCCAAGAAACGCCCCCTCCCGCATTACCCCGTGGAGGAAGAAGAGACCTCCCCGACCCGTCGCTCTCATCGCGGCACCCGCGGCGGTCTCCGCAACAAGGTCGACCGCGAAGAGCCGTTCAAACCGCATAACGGACGTCCCCGCCGCTCGGGGTCGAAAAAAGACGACGGGCACTCTCCCCGCCGACATTGATTGTTTCCCGTAAAATAACGAAGAAAGAAATGTCACACACCCTCGAAATCGAAGAGCGCATCGTGAAGATGTTGCGCACCGTATATGATCCCGAAATCCCGGTCAATGTCTACGACCTCGGCCTCATCTACAAAGTCGATGTCGATGATGACGCCCATGTCGTCATCGATATGACCCTCACGGCTCCCAACTGTCCCGCGGCCGACTTTATCGTCGAAGACGTAAAACAGAAAATCGAAAGTGTCGAAGGGGTCGCTTCGGCACAAATCAACCTTGTCTTCGAACCCGAGTGGAACAAGGACATGATGAGCGAAGAGGCCAAACTCGAACTTGGTTTCCTCTGATAGCCCGATAACCTTTCCGCTCCGATGCCCAGCCCCATGAGAACGAACGTCTATTTTCTCTCCGACCTGCATTTGGGAACACGCACGCTCACGCACGACCAGCAGTTGGAGCAGGAACGGCGTGTCGTGCGCTGGCTCGACACCATCAAGCACGATGCCGCGACCGTCTACCTCTTGGGCGACATTCTCGACTACTGGTATGAATACAAGTATGTCGTGCCTCGCGGATTTACCCGTTTCTTCGGCAAAATCGCCGAGCTCACCGACAGCGGGGTCGAGGTGCATTGGTTCATCGGAAACCACGATATTTGGATTTTCGATTATCTCCCCGCCGAGTTGGGGGTCATTGTGCACAAGTCGCCCTGCCTGGTGTCGCTGGGGCGTTACACGGCCTATTTGGCCCACGGCGACGGATTGGGGCGCACGCCGTTTTCCTTCCGCCTGATACGGGCCATTTTTCACAGCCGTTTCTGCCAGATACTCTATTCGGCCATTCACCCGCGTTGGACGGTTGCCTTCGCCCACCGATGGTCGTCGCACAGCCGCAAACATGGCGATGACCTGCCTTATCAGGGAGAAGACGATGAGTTCCTGGTGCGGTATGCCAAGGAGTACAGTCGCGAAAATCCTTCGCCGCATATCGACTTCTTTATCTTCGGGCATCGCCACATCATGCTCGACTTGATGCTCGCCCGCGACTGTCGGGTCGTGATACTCGGCGATTGGATTCACCATTTTTCTTATGCCCGTTTCGACGGCGAACAACTGTTTCTCGAACAATACATCGAAGGGGAGACCTGTTGAGAGGTCTCCCCTTCGTCTTTTTACGCTCCCGGTCGGGAGCCGTTATTTGCCTTTGAAAATCTTGTCGAGAAAATCGGCCATGTATGACACCGTGTCGTCGAACCACGGACGGAAGAACCAATAGGTGTGTGGCGTGTCGTCGAAGGTATGCACCTCGGTGTAGATGCCGAGGGCATGCAGTTGCTCGATGGCTTCGTCGCGGCCATTGTGGAAGCGTGGTATCGAGCTGTTGATGAAGCACACCGGCGCCGATTGCCGGCCTATCCAGAAGAGGGCCGAGGCGCCTTTCCAGTTATCGGGTTGCTCTTCGTAGGTGCCCCCCAGCCAAATGGCGTCGACCGGCAGCGTCGTCCCCTTTTTGCGGGCTTCGCGGGCGCGCCCCACCGACTCCTCGGTGACGAAAGAGGAGATGCCGTCCATGTTGATGACGGCTCCTATTTTGCCGCTTTTGTTCTGTGTGCCGAGAAGCATGGCCAGCTGGCCGCCGGCCGAACAGCCCGACACGGCAATCTTCTTGCGGTCGATGCCATATCGCTTGGCATTCTTGTAAATCCATGTGATGGCATCTTCGAGGTCTTCGACCCCGGCGGGATAGAGCGCTTCGGGTATCAGTCGGTATTCGACGGGAATGGTTACATACCCCCGGGCGGCGACTTGCTGCGCCAGGGGGACTTGCAATTCGGGGCTTCCCGAGTTCCAACCGCCGCCGTGAATCATGAGCAGGACGGGATATTTCTTGTCGTCGTCGGGGCGATAGATGTTCATTTTCAGCGCATGTTCACCCCATGGGTTCGACACGGTCTTGTAGGTCACCCCTTCGTAGGCGCGCACCCCCTCGGGGAGGGAGGTTCTTACCGGTTCGATGTAGGGACGGTATTTCCGTTCTTTCTTGTAGGTGCCGTCGAGGGTGAACGAGGTGTCGCGCGGTACCCCGTCGATGATGACGGTTTGGGCGGTGGTTGTTGCAAACCACAGGAGGCAGAACGCGGTTGTGAGTAGGGAGGTTTTCATGAGTATGAAGGAGTGTAAGGAGACTGTCGTCTCGGTGAAAGATGATTGTGTCGGATAAAAAAACACCCTTGTGCCCGTCGGGCACAAGGGTGTAATAAGTGAGGGTCGATTATTTCATGACGATGTTTTGGGTGTCGAGGGCAATCATCAGCTCTTCGTCGGTGGGAATGACAACGACACGCACTTTCGAAGCCGGGGTGGAGAGCTCGACCTCTACGCCGTGCGATTTCTTGTTGAGTTCCTTGTCGATTTCCACGCCCATGAATCCGAGTTGGTTGCAGACGGCTTCGCGGGTAACGGCTTGGTTTTCGCCTACGCCGCCGGTGAAGACGATGACATCGACACCATTGAGGGCGGCCGCATAAGCGCCGACGTATTTGGCGATGCGGTATTCATACATCGTAAGAGCCAGTTTGGCTTTCTCGTTGCCTTGGGCAATGGCGCTTTCGATTTCGCGCATATCCGACGATACGCCCGAGATGCCCAGCACGCCGCTCTTCTTGTTGATGAGGGTCGAGATGCCTTTGTCGTCGAGACCTTCTTTCTCTTGAATGAATACGAGTGCGCCGGCATCGACGTCACCGCAGCGGGTACCCATCATGAGACCTTCGACCGGGGTGAGGCCCATCGAGGTGTCGACCGACTTGCCGTCTTTGATGGCCGTGATGGAGCCGCCGTTGCCGACGTGGCAGGTGATGATGCGTTGTTGCTCATAGGGGAGGTTCAGGAACTCGCAGGCACGGCGCGACACATAGCGGTGGCTGGTGCCGTGGAAACCGTAGCGGCGAATGCCGTATTTCTCATAGAGCTCATAAGGCAGGGCATACATGTAGGCATATTGCGGCATGGTCTGGTGGAAGGCCGTGTCGAACACGGCTACTTGCGGCACGTTGGGGAGAATCTTTTCAACGGCATCGATACCTTTGAGGTTGGCCGGGTTGTGGAGCGGGGCGATGTCGATGCATTCGATGATTTTTTCCTTGACGGCTTTGTCGATGAGTACCGACTGGTTGAACTTCTCACCGCCGTGTACGACGCGGTGGCCTACGGCGTTGATTTCTTGCAACGAGGCAATGCAACCGTATTCCTTGCTTACCAAGGTGTCGAGGATAAATTCGATGCCGACGGTGTGCTCGGGAATGTCTTTTTCGAGTACCACTTTCTCGCCGCTGGGGAGGGTCAGTTTCAAGAACGAGCCTTTCAACCCTATTTTCTCGATGCCTCCTTGTGCCAGTACGGCTTTGGTGTCGGTCTCGAACAGTTTGTATTTGATAGATGATGAACCGCAGTTCAGAACAAGTACTTTCATGATTTTAACGGAATGTGTGATGAATTACTTTTTCAGACCGATGGCTTGGTTGCAGGCGATGGCAATCATTTTGTAGACATCGTCGACCGAGCAGCCGCGCGAGAGGTCGTTGACGGGAGCGGCTATGCCTTGCAGAATCGGGCCGATGGCTTCGGCGCCGGCGAGACGTTGCACGAGTTTGTAGGCGATGTTGCCCACTTCGAGGGTGGGGAATACGAGAGCGGTGGCTCTACCGGCGATTTCGCTGCCGGGAGCTTTGCTTTGGCCTACCGAGGGAACGAGGGCGGCGTCGGCTTGCAGTTCGCCGTCGATGAGCAGTGTCGGGTCGAGCTCTTTGGCCATGCGGGTGGCTTCTACCACTTTGTCGACCATTTCGTCTTTGGCGCTGCCTTTGGTCGAGAAGCTCAGCATGGCGATGCGGGGTTCATAGCCGGCGATGATGCGGGCGGTTTGTCCCGTCGATACGGCAATCTGAGCCAGTTGTTCGGCCGTGGGGTTGGGCGTTACGGCGCAGTCGGCAAAGACCATGATGCCGTTTTCGCCGTATTGCTTGTTGGGGATAAACATGATGAATGCACCCGATACGACGCTGATGCCGGGAGCCGTCTTGATGATTTGCAGGGCCGGACGCAGCACGTTTCCGGTGGTGTTTTGGGCACCGGCTATCTCGCCGTCGGCATCGCCGCTCTTGATCATGAGGCAAGCCAGGTAGAGGGGGTTCTCCACCAGTCCGGCGGCTTGTTCTTCGGTCATGCCTTTTTTCTTGCGAAGCTCAAAAAGCAGGTTGGCATAAGCCTCTTTTTTCGGGTGGTTTGTGGGGTCGATAATGGTGGCTTTATCGATGTTCTTCAATCCGTTTTTCTCGGCAAGCGCTTTGATTTCGGCGGGATTTCCGAGAAGAATAATGTGGGCGACTTCGTCGGCAATGATTTTGTCGGCGGCCTTCAAAGTGCGTTCTTCGGTACCTTCGGGAAGAACGATGCGTTGTTTGTTCGCTTTGGCGCGAGCAACGATTTCGTCAATTAAGCTCATGGCTGAAATGATTTTATTGTTGTGTTATGTATAGTGTAAGCCAGACAAATGCTCTTGCAAAAGTAGGGGTAAAAATAACAACTTTTGTCCAAAATCCCAATAAAAAGGTAAAAATAATTTGCAACCGGCTGCAAAATAGCCCTTTGCCGCCTTCCTTCCATGCTTGAAGGCGGGACGTGCGGCACTCGGGGTTGGGGCTTTTCTCCGGTCGGAGGCGGGTCGGGAGGGAAGGAGGGTATGAGGCGTGCGTTAGAGCAGACCCAGGTGTTTCAGGGCTTTGGCGATGCCGTCGTTGTCGATGTCGTCGGTAACGTAGTCGGCGCTCTGTTTCACGGCGTCGCTCGCGTTTCCCATGGCGACGCCTGTCCCTGCATGGCGCAACATCGAGATGTCGTTGCCTCCGTCGCCGAAGGCCACGGTGTCGCGCAGGGCAATGCCGTAGTGGGCGGCAATGAGGTCGATGCCGTGCTGCTTGTTGTTGCCGCGCATGTTGATGTCGGCGAAGATGGGGCTCCAACGGTTCGACACGCAATGGGGTATGGCCTGCATCACGTCGGTTTCGTCGGCCTCGTCGGTGTAGAGGTTGATTTGTATGATGCGTTCGTTGGCGGCGACCTGTTCCATGTCGGCCGGCGTGGGTACGGGCAGGTCGAGCATGTTGGCTACCCGGGTCACGCGGTCGTCGATGCGGTTCACGGTGACGCGGTCGAGCCCCATGAACGAGAAGGAGTAGGGGCCGTGTTGCCGCTCGTGCCGGCACAGGGCGGCCAGTTCGTCGGCCGGTATGGCGTCGCAATAGATTTCTTCGCCGTCGGCCGTGAGGCAATAGCTCCCGTTGAAGGTGATGAACCCGTCGAACTGTGCGTCGCCCACTCCCTTGATGAGGTGCAGCGGGCGGCCGGTGGCGATGAATACCTTGTGCCCTTTCCGCCGCAGGGCGGCCAAGGCGTCGTAGGCCGAGGGCACGATTTCGTGGGTGCGGAAGCTGATGAGCGTGCCGTCGATGTCGAAAAAGAGGGCCTTACTCTGCATGGACGGAAAGTTCTTGGGCTATGCCCATGAGAATGGTCTTTGTGGCACCCGTGTGGGTGTAGATGTATGTAGCGGCGTTTTCTCCGCATTGGCGGCGGTATTCCTCTCCGTTCTCGAAGTGTTGCATGAGTTTCTCAAACTCGTCCGGGGTGGAAATGGAGAATGCCCCTTGGTCGGCGATGAGGTCCTTGGCTTCCTGGAATTTCCGGTAGTTGGGGCCGAATACGACCGGTATGCCATAGACGGCCGCTTCGGGTACGTTGTGTATGCCCACGCCGAAGCCGCCCCCGATGTAGGCCATCTGTCCGTATTGGTATATCGACGACAGGAGTCCGAAGCAGTCGACGATGAGGCAGTCGGCCGTGGCGGCTTCGGCTTCGTCGGTCTGGGTGTAACGCACGGCGGGGCGTTTCAGCTTGCCCAGTATCTCGGTAATGTGGCTCTCGTGTATCTCGTGGGGTGCGATGATGAGGCGCAGTTCGGGGTGGCGGTTGAAGTAGTCGATGAAAATATCTTCGTCCTTGGGCCACGAGCTGCCTGCGATGAGTACCTGCCGTCCGGCCGAGAAGGCTTCGGCGATGGGCAGCTTTTTGGCTTGTCGGCGTATGTCAACGACGCGGTCGAACCGGGTGTCGCCCACGACCGAGACGTTGTGTATGCCGATGCCGGCCAGCAACTCGCGCGACGTCTCGTTCTGCACATAGAGGTGGGCATAGGTGCGCAGCATGCGGCGGAAGAGCTCGCCGTAGGGGCGGAAGAATATCTGGTCGGGACGGAAGATGGCCGAGATGATGTAGGTGGGAATTTGCCGGCGGCGCAGTTCGCGCAGGTAATTTCCCCAAAACTCATATTTGATGAAAATGGCTATTGACGGTCTCAGCAGGTCGAGAAAGCGGCATACGTTGTGCGGCAGGTCAAACGGCAGGTAGCATACCAGGTCGGCCAACGGATAGTTTTTCCGCACCTCATAGCCCGACGGGGAGAAAAACGTGAGGGCGATTTTCTTGTCGGGGTATTGTTTTTTCAACTCCTCGATAAGGGGGCGTCCTTGCTCGAACTCTCCCAGCGACGAGGCGTGTATCCAGATGTATTCCCCCTCTTTCGTCACCTCCTTTTCGAGATAGGGGAAGATGGATTTCTGGCCTTCGGCCAGTTTGCGGGCTTTGGGGTTGCGCAGCGCGGCTATTTTCACCAACAGCCGGTAGGAGCGTATGCCTAAGTTGTAAAGCGCTTTTTTCATGCTTCGGCGGGTTCGGTATTTAGTCGTTGGCCGGTGTGATTCGTTCGAGGGCGACGCGCAGGCGGCGCAGCGTCTCTTCTTTGCCGATGAGCTCGGTGATGTCGAACATGTGCGGGCCGCGGCATTCGCCCACGACGGCCAGGCGGAAGGCGTTCATTACGTTGCCCATGTGGTAGCCGTTTTTCTCAATCCAGGGTATGACCACCTCTTCGGTGGCTTTCGACTCGAAGTCGTCGAGCCCTTCGAGCAGGGCGATGAGCTCCTGCATGATGGCCGGCGTCTCCGGTTTCCAGCGTTTCTTGATGGCTTTGGGGTCGTAGGTCTCGGGGGCTACATAGAAGAATGAGATTTGTTCCCACAACTCCTTGACAAAGCTGACGCGCTCTTTTACCAAGCCGATGATGCGGGCCAGCCGTGCCGGGTCGGGTTCTTCGACGTGGTGCTCGGCCAAGGTCGGGGCAAAGAGCTCGGCCAGCTCCTCGTCGCTCTTCTTTTGCAGGTATTTGTGGTTGAACCATTTGCCTTTTTCGTAGTCGAATCGGGCTCCGCTTTTGCTGCACCGTTCGAGCGAGAAGAGTTTTATCAGCTCGTCCATCGAGAATATCTCTTCGTCGTTGCCGGGGTTCCAGCCCAGCAGGGCGAGGAAGTTGATGACGGCTTCGGGCAGATAGCCGGCTTCACGGTAGCCCGACGATACTTCGCCGGTTTTGGGGTCGTGCCATTCGAGCGGGAAGACGGGGAATCCGAGGCGGTCGCCGTCGCGTTTGCTCAGTTTGCCGTTGCCTTCGGGTTTGAGCAGCAGCGGGAGGTGGGCAAAGCGGGGCATGGACTCTTCCCAGCCGAATGCCCGGTAGAGCAGCACATGGAGCGGTGCCGAGGGCAACCACTCTTCGCCGCGGATTACATGGCTCACCTCCATGAGATGGTCGTCGACGATGTTGGCCAGGTGGTAGGTGGGCAGGTTGTCGGCCGACTTGTAAAGCACCTTGTCGTCGAGTATCGACGAGTTGATGGTGACTTTGCCGCGAATGAGGTCGTCGACGACAACCTCTTCGCCCGGTTCTATTTTTATGCGCACGACGTAGGGGTGTCCCGATGCTATCAGCTTTTCGACCTCATCGGCGCTCATCGTGAGGGAATTGCGCATGCCGTTGCGGGTCGATGCGTCGTATTGGAAATTGGGTATTTCCTGGCGTTTGGCGTCGAGCTCGGCGGGGGTGTCGAAAGCGATGTAGGCTTTGCCGGCAGCCAGGAGTTGGTCGACATACTTGCGATAGATTTCCTTGCGCTCCGACTGGCGGTAAGGGGCGAAGTTGCCGCCGTAGCCCACGCCTTCGTCGAACTTGATGCCCAGCCATTCGAGGGCCTCGATGATATAGGCTTCGGCGCCCGGCACGAAGCGTTGTGAGTCGGTGTCTTCGATGCGGAGTATCATGTCGCCGCCATGTTGCTTGGCAAAGAGGTAGTTGTAGAGGGCAGTGCGCACACCGCCGATATGCAGAGCGCCCGTGGGACTCGGTGCAAAACGTACACGGACTTTTCTTTCTGTCGTTTCCATCGTTGATTGGGAAGTTTTATGTTCTTGGGAAGTGAAAAAGTTTCGGGGTTTATTTTTCTTCATCGAGCTCGCCGAGCAGTTTTTTGAGCTCCTCGTCGGTCTCGAAAAGGGTCTCCTTGCAGTATTTCAGCAAGGTCAGGGCGCGGGTCGTCAACTCTTTGATGGTTTCGATTTCGCAGGTGTCGTCTTGTATGCGGGCCACGATGGCTTCGAGTTCTTCCATGGCGGCGGCATAAGACGGTTTTTCGGTTTTCTCCATATTTATAAGATTATAAAATTTGCGATTCGCTGCACCCTTCGCCGAAAAAAGTGGTGATGTGGTCGCCCGGTTTCAGCTCCTGGGACGAGCGGACGCATTTCCCCTCTTTCAGGGTGAGCGAGTAGCCGCGGTTCAGGATATGCTGGGGCGACGACAGTCTCACGGTCTCTTCTCGCAGGGCGAGGCGTTGTCGTTCGTCGGCCATGCGGCGGTCGATGTTTTGTCGCAGCCGGGGCAGGAGTCCCGAGAGGAGGTTCTTCTCGATGACGATGCGGCGGTCGATGAGGGTGGGGAGCTGCCGGCCGAGGGCTTGTACCCGGTAGCTCTCGTTGTGCAGCCGTTCTTTGATGGCGGTCGAGATGGCGGCTTGCAGGTCGCAGGCTCGCCGATGAGCCTCGGCGGCCCGGCCGATGAGCCATTCGGCGGCGGCTGTCGGGGTTTTTACCCGCACGTTGGCGATGCTGTCGATGACCGTCTCGTCGCGGTCGTGCCCGATGCCTACCAGTATGGGCAGCGGAAACTGGGCCACGTTTTGTGCCAGCTCGTAGCTGTCGAAGCAGTTCAGATCCGAGGTGGCGCCGCCGCCGCGTATGATGACGACGCCGTCGAAGTGCTCCTCGTGGCGGTAGATGCGTTCGAGCGCCTCGATAATCGATTGCCCGGCGTGTGCTCCTTGCATGGCTGCTGCAAAGAGGGTGGTGTAGAAGCGGTATCCGTAGGCGTTGCGGTGCAACTGGTCGATGAAGTCGCCGTATCCGGCGGCCGTGGGCGAGGAGATGATGGCGATGCGACGGGGGAGCAGCGGCCAGGTGAGCTCCTTGTTCATGTCGATGATGCCCTCTTGGGTGAGCCGGCGCAGAATCTCCTGGCGTTGGCGGGCCATGTCGCCCAAGGTATATCGGGGGTCGATGTCGTGAATGGTGAGGGTGTAGCCGTAGACTTCGTGCAGGTCGATGCTCACCTCCACCAGCAGTTTGATGCCCGGTGCGATGTTTGTGCCCGTTTCGGCGGCGAAGTAGGCTTTCAGCATGCGGTACACCGTTGCCCAAATGACGGCGCGGGCTTTGGCCCGCATCTCTCCGGTCGTGGCGTCTTTGTCCACCAGTTCGAGGTAGCAGTGGCCCGAGTAGTTCTCTCTCGCCTCACTCACCTCGGCACATATCCAGTAACGGTCGGGCAGTGCGCCTTGCAACGTGTTGCGCACAAGGGTGTTGAGTTCATAAAGCGAGAGTTCTTTGCGGGTTGTCATCGTAGGAGGGGGTAGTGCGATTTCCGGTGGGGGTGCCGATGGATAAAAACATAAAAAGGAAGGCCACGCGAGCGGTCTTCCTTTTATGCTGTTGAAGGGGGCTGTTATCCGTTGAAGTCGTCCGATACGGTCAGTCTCTTTCTTCCTTTGGCACGACGGGCAGCCAATACGCGACGACCGTTGGCGGTAGCCATTCTTGAACGGAAGCCGTGTTTGTTTTTCTTCTTTCTGTTCGAGGGTTGAAATGTTCTTTTCATTGCCGTTATATTTTATCGTTATTTATTTGCGGAAAAAATTCGGAGTGCAAAAATAGAGACTTTTTTTGAATAAACCAAGAGATAATTCATTTTTGCACAATTCTTTTTGAGATTTTGCCGATTTCTCTTACTTTTGCAGGCAGAAAAAATTTTAATTCAACCCTATATTGTTATGATTAACGCACAAGACATTAAAAACGGAACGTGTATCCGTATGGACGGAAAGCTCTATTTCTGTATCGAATTTTTGCATGTAAAACCCGGAAAAGGAAACACTTTCATGCGTACGAAATTGAAAGATGTGGTCAACGGGTATGTGCTTGAACGTCGTTTTAACATCGGCGAAAAACTCGAAGACGTGCGCGTAGAGCGTCGTCCCTATCAGTTCTTGTACAAGGAAGGTGATGATTATATCTTTATGAATCAGGAAACCTTCGAGCAACACCCCATCGCACATGACCTGATTACGGGTGTCGACTTCCTCAAAGAAGAAATGGTCGTGGAGGTGGTTTCCGACGCTTCGACCGAAACCATTCTTTATGCCGAGCTTCCCGTGAAAGTGGAACTCGAAGTGACCTATACCGAGCCCGGCATCAAGGGCGATACCGCCACCAACACGCTGAAACCGGCTACGGTCGAGACGGGTGCTACCGTGCGTGTTCCTCTCTTTATCAACACCGGCGACAAAATCCGTGTCGATACCCGCAGCGGCGAATACATCGAAAGAGCCAAATAATTTTTTTGATATGATTTTTTCGGGAGGTTCTCCTTCCGAGTATGGTGAGTGCGGCACAGCTCAAAGCTGTGCCGCACTTTTTATTTTCTCCTTTTTCTAAATATTATTGGGCCGATGGCGTTTGAGGAAAAAAGTTTATATTTGTAAAAACCTCAAAGCCATGAAACATCGTTTCTTAATCCATACGTTTCTTTCCCTGTTTTTTGCATTC
The DNA here is from genome assembly GCA_018715595.1 of Candidatus Caccoplasma merdavium. Lineage (NCBI taxonomy): Bacteria > Pseudomonadati > Bacteroidota > Bacteroidia > Bacteroidales > Bacteroidaceae > Candidatus Caccoplasma > Candidatus Caccoplasma merdavium. The sequence goes on from DVLI01000024.1 coordinate 59,335, forward strand.
CCTCTCTTATTGTCGGCCCAGGTCGACAGCAGCATATTGGCGATGGCCGATTGGGTGAAGGCGTACAACCGGTTCGGGAAGTACAATCCGCAGGAGAAGGTCTACCTGCATTTCGACAACACGGGCTACTACTTGGGCGAGACCATGTGGTTTGCCGCCTATGTGGTCACCGCGCCGCAGTTGCGACCCACCGAGATGAGTAAGGTGCTCTATGTCGAGTTGCTCACCCCCGAAGGGCGCATCGTCGAGACAAAGAAGTTGAAGATAGAGGAGGGGCGGTGTCATAATGGATTTGAATTGTCTCCGGCTCAGTTGTCTCCCGGTTTTTATGAAGTGCGGGCCTACACGCGGGTGATGCTGAATTGGGAAGAGACCTATTTCAGTCGGGTGTTTCCGATTTTTAATAAACCCGAGAATGAAGGCGATTACCAAATGAGAATGATCCGTATTCCTAAAAGCCGTCGTTATCCCGAATATCGAAAGACGTCGGAAAAACGAAATGATGTGAACCTGAGCTTCTACCCCGAAGGCGGGGAGATGGTCGAAGGATTGCCCGGCCGGGTAGCCTTCAAGGCCGTCGACGACGAAGGTTGCAGCGTGGCGGTGAGCGGCACCGTGTACGACTCCGACGAGCGCCCCGTCGCGACACTGGAAACCCGTCACCAGGGCATGGGAAGCTTTACCCTCACCCCCGGCAACAAACCCTGCCGTGCCGAAATCAGCTACAACGGCAAGACCTACCGCTACACCCTGCCCGAGGCCAAGGCCGCCGGCTACACGCTCGGGGTCGACAACAGCGACCGGGACAGCCTGCACATCAAGATAAGGCGAAGCCGAGACATCGAAGGCGGGTGGGTAGGTCTCACCGTCAGCTGCCGGGGCATCGCCCACGCCTTCGAAGTCGCCGACCTGCGCGGACGGGAAGAAGCCGAGCTGCATCTGAGCAAGGCCGACTTTCCCGCCGGCGTGCAGCAAATCACGCTCTTCACCCCCGCAGGCGAAGTCCTGGGCGAGCGGTTGGCCTACCACCAGAGAGAAGACCAACAGCTGCACATCACCGTCGACGGACAGAAAAGCAGCTATCGTCCCTACGAAAAAATCTCGCTGCCGCTGCATGTCACCGACGCGGAGGGCGTCCCGGTGTCGACGACCCTGTCGGTATCGGTGCGCGATGTCGGCACCGAGATACCCACGCACTACGCCGGCACGCTGTCGACCAACCTGCTGTTGGAGTCCGACGTAAAGGGATACATCGAAGACATCGGATACTACTTCGAGGCCGACGACGCCGAACACCGGGCGGCGCTCGACCTGTTGCTGCTGGTACAGGGCTGGCGGCGTTACGAGTGGCGTCAGCAGGCCGGCGTGGAACCCTTCGAGCCCGCCCACCGGGTCGAAGAGGGCATCATGGTTCAGGGACAAGTGCTTGATTACAAGATTACAGGTAGTGAACCTATACCCAATAGTGAGGTCTCGGTATGGATTTATTCAGAATACGGAACCAGTCATAATACGATGTTGACCGACTCAGCAGGACGATTTGCATTTTTGTGTAAAGACGATATGACAGGGTGGGTCGATTTGGTGTTGCGTACGCGTAGTGCCGATTCCAAAGGTCGCATGAAAAATCGTTCTTATTTGGTGGAACTTGATAGAACGTTTTCTCCACAAGGTCGTACATACTATCATGAGGAGATAACATTGGCTCCATCGCAAACAGGTATAATATATGAAGAGATAATAGATGCAGATACGGATATAGATACTTCTGATGAGCATTTCGATGAGCAGCTGTCGGATTCGATAAAAGTTCATCAGTTGTCCGAGGTTGTTGTTAAGGCAAAACGGGAATACTATGGATTCCCGCAAATTGTCTACGATGTGAGTCGGGAAAACGATAAACTCATTGATTGTGGTGAGTATAGGGATATGCCCGATGATATTCAAGAATTTTTGGTGCGTGTGAATCCCTTGTTCCGTTTTTCATCAAATGGTACGTTGTGGTATAAAGGAAAGGCGGTAAGTTTTATGCCACGCCCCATGGGGCGACCGTATAGCAGTATCAATGACATAGACAGTATGGAGATATTGGAAAACTATATACCCATTGAAGCCCTTAAATATTGGGAAGGAGAGATGCTTGATTTTTCACGTTTCGTTTATGTGGTGCTGCATATAAAATCGCCGACTGAACAGCAACGTGAAAAGAAAGGTTATCGTCGCACAAGTTTGCAGGGCTATTCCGTTGCAAGACAATTTTTTGAGGTCGATTACAGCAAAGGACACTTGCCCGACGAGGCAGACTACCGTCGCACGCTCTATTGGAATCCGGCGTTGGAGACCGACTCTCTCGGTCGCGCCTATGTCGACTTCTACAACAACAGCCATGCAACGCGCCCGCGCATCGAGGCCGAGACCCTCACCCC
>DVLI01000025.1 GCA_018715595.1 Candidatus Caccoplasma merdavium
GATTCAAGAGCTGAGGGAGTTGAGTTTCAAACTATCTTATCTGCCTCTCGTTTATCCGACATTTTTTTTATGCGTCTTTCTGTCGCATCGGTCGTTTTCGTTTCGGGTGCTTGAAAAGGTAGGGATTAGGGGATGCAAGGTTTTTCGGGAAAAATACTACCCGCAGGGCTGGAGATTTTTGCCGAAAACAGGAGGCTTGACCTTGCATTCCCGTCCAATCCCGGAATTACCTTTGCGCCCAGAACGGAAATGACTGCCTGATGCGGCGTCACTGAAAGACGCGAAAATGGAGGTAAACGGAAGTGGAGGCAGATTAGACAGGAAAACTTCAAAAGAGAAATCTGTGAAAAAAAGAAATCCCCAAAAGGAAAAAAAGGGACATAGCCGGAAGCGTGAAACCGGGCAAACCACCGGCAAGGAAGTATGATTTTATATGTCTGGCCGAGCGTGTCCGGTCGGACATATAAAATCATTCTTCCCGGTTTGCCTGCCGTGCATAACGGCTTGTTCCATTTATGGATCGGGCGGTCAGACACGGCTTTCCGCTTACGGCTCAAAGGAACAGCGAAAAAGAAATCGTCTGCGAACCCGTAAAAGCACCTCTCTGGCATAAGCACAAAAGAAATGGGCCTTGCATCATCAGTCTAAACTGTTGTTTAGGCGTGAGGCAAAGCCCTTTTCTCCGCTTATGCGGCAGTCGGCATACGTTCATCCAAAATTCTTTTGGGCGATGGTGTGCCGACGGATAAAACAGCTTTTACGGAAAAACTTGTATGAGATAGAAAAAAAATTAGGGAGATTCATTTCAAAATCTCCCGTTTTATTGTTACTTTTGCATATGAAGAGTTCTTTGAAGGTTACGCAACGCGCAGAAAGATGATGCAGTAGATAACTAACTAAATCGTAACCTATTACTATCATGAGCAATTAACCTACGCTCATTTCCAATGAATTACACTCTTTTCGTAACTTCCTGATGCAAACATACGAAAAATCTCGTCGCCGCGCATCGTTGCTTCGTGACTTCGGCCATGGGTGATGGATAAATTGGGGCTTTCTTGGAGCCGACGGCTGCAATACTGGTCGCTTTTCGTTACATTTGCATCAAAATCGTTTTGCGATGTCCGATAAGAAAAATTTTGCCCGTTCGCTTGAACGCTGGTTTGAGTCCAACAAGCGGCAGTTGCCGTGGCGGGAGACAACCGACCCTTACTTGATTTGGGTGTCGGAGATTATCTTGCAACAGACGCGCGTGGCGCAGGGGCTCGATTACTACAACCGCTTTGTGTCGCGTTTTCCCGATGTGGCGGCATTGGCCGCCGCCACGGAAGACGAGGTGCTTAAATACTGGGAGGGGTTGGGATATTACAGTCGGGCCCGCAACATGCACGCTGCCGCCCGGCAGGTGATGCGCGATTTCGGGGGGCGTTTCCCCGATACTTACGAGGCGATACGTTCGCTCAAAGGGGTGGGCGATTACACGGCTGCGGCGATTGCTTCGTTTGCCTATGGGTTGTCCCATGCGGTGGTCGACGGCAACGTCTATCGGGTGCTTTCCCGCCTTTTTGCCGTCGATACCCCTATCGACACGACGGCCGGGCGTAAACTCTTTGCGGCTTTGGCCGATGAGTGGCTCGACCGGCATCGGCCGGCTCTTTATAACCAGGCGATTATGGAGCTGGGGGCATTGCAGTGCCTGCCCCGTTCGCCGCAGTGTCCTGTCTGTCCGTTGGCGGAGTGGTGCGAAGCCGCAGCCCTGGGGCGGGTCGAAGACTATCCGGTGAAGTCGGGAAAAACCGAGGTGCGCCCTCGTTATTTCAATTATTTGGCGATACGTTGCGGCGGCGACACGTTTATCGCCCGTCGTGATGGCAATGACATTTGGCGCAACCTTTATGAATTTGTTTTGATAGAGAGCGACAGCGAATTGCCGTTTGAGGCGTTGCAGCAGACGCCCTCTTATCGGAATTTGCTCGGTGATGTCTCTGCCGTGGTGGTATGCCCTCCGTTTGTGCATCGTCATGTGCTGTCGCATCGGGTCATTTATGCCACCTTCCATACGCTCGAAGTGCCGACGGTACCGGCTGCACTGACCGCTTTTCGTCGCGTGGCATGGGGCGATTTGGAGACATTCGCTTTTGCCCGTCTTACCGGGCTCTATTTCGAATGGCTCAATCGCCATGACATCGGCTCTCTCCCGTTGTTCGGCCGGTAGGCGCGGACATCTCCTCGGGCAAGGAGTGGCGCGAATTACTCCTCGGCGGGCTTCAAGAAGAAACTGAAATGGACACTCCCGTAAACCCGTTGCTGGTCAAACCCCGGCAGCGATGAGAAATCGTAGTGTTTGGAGTGTTCGAGTACGAAAATCCCGCCCGGGTTGAGCAAGTCGGCTTGCAGCACCATGGGCGCCACCTCGGCAAAGCGGGGCAGGTCGTAGGGCGGGTCGGCGAAGATGAAATCGAATTTCTCGCGGCAAGCCGGAACAAAGTGGAACACATCGCCCTTGATGGGACGTATCTCTTGCGCGTTGAGCTGCTCGGCGACCTTGCAGATAAACCGGTATTGCACCGGATAGTTCTCGACGGTCACGACGCGGGAGCACCCTCTCGATGCCAGTTCGAAACTGATGGCTCCGGTCCCTGCAAAAAGGTCGAGCGCTTTGAGCCCTTCGAAGTCGATGAGGTTTTGGAGCACGTTGAAGAGATTTTCCCGCGCAAAGTCGGTCGTAGGTCTTGCCTTGATGTTGGTCGGCACTTCAAAGCGGCGCCGGCCGTATTTGCCACTTATAATCCGCATAGAGGTATGGTTATCAGTTCAAAGGGAGCATCGATGGTCTCTTTCCCGAGGCGGAACAGTTGCGACGGGAAAGGATAGGGCAGCACGTTTTTTATATAGGTCTGCAAGAGCGCGGTGAGGGGTTGCCGCAGGCTTTTCTCCCCGGCGAGGTAGAGGCGGTCGCGGGTCTGGTCGAGGCTCAGTTGCTTCCAGGCCAGCAGCGTGAAGTAGGCCACATCGTCGGCCGTGTTGAAGTCGAAGGTGTTGCCCAGCAGGAGCCGTCCCTGCTTGTAGACGATGAGGTCGCAGCGCTCCTCCCGCAGGTGCAGATAGGCTTTTGCCTCGTTGCCGTTGCGGCTGTGCAGGAAAAAATATTCGCACAGCGGGGTCAACGGGTGAAGTATCGTCGGGTTGGCAAACGTGCGGCAGAGAAAGGTGTAGAGCTCGTGCTCGACGCCAAACAGGAGATAGGCGTGGTTGAGGGTCAGATGATTCTCGATGACCTCATCGGTGTGCCCGGCAAAACAGTAGTCGTAGTAGGGCCGGCGGTTTTCTTCGCACGATTCGAGCTCTTCGGGAACGAAGGTGAAGTGGGGCGTGTCGATGAGCAGGTAGGTGCGGGCATACTCTTGCAGCAGCTGCGGATTTTCGTAGACGCAGTTCTTCACGTTTTCACACAGGGACTGGCTTTTGGAGGCGAAGGTGGCGGTATGATACTGGTAAGTGTCGTCTTCGAGCGGGTCGAACGTGGCAAAATAGATGCCGTCGTTGCGCAGGTTTACCAGCAGGTGGTTTCCCGATGGGTGTGTCGTTGAGCTTCCGGTTGTGGGCATGATAAAAATTCTTCTGGCCAAGAGCCGATGTTAGGAGCCCGGTTCCTTTGGAGGCGGGAGCCGGACTCGCGATTCTGTCTACAAATGTAATGAAAAATATCGTTCGGCCGAAAAATATCGCGTTTTGCCGCATGCCTCTGTTAAAAATGCAGCGACAAGGCAAGAAAGCCTCCGCGGAAAGAAGTCTAAAATCACAGATTCTTGTATTTTTGCAAATCAAAACATTTTATATCGTATTTTTTATGGAATATAAATTTTTAAGCCGTCTTGCCCGACCGGCTTTTGCCTTGGCCTTGTGCCTTTTCTCACTGGCTTCCTGCTCCGATGAAGAGCCTTTTACCGACGACAACATCGTTGTGCCTCCCCCTGCCGATTCGATTCCCGAGGGAGATGTGCTCATCGCCGATGAAAATCTGCGGGCGGCCTTGCTTACGCTTTTGAAAACCGACGAACTGACGCCCGAAAACCTGGCCACGGTGCACAACCTTTCGTTGCGCGCCAAGAACTATTCGACCCTCGAAGGCATTTCGGCCCTGGTCAATCTCGATTCGCTTACCATCGACAACAACACCGGAAAGGCGCTTATCGAATTTCCGTCGGAGATTGTCTCGATGAAGCATCTGACCTACCTCGATGCTTCGGGTGTTTTCCGGGGTACATTGCCCGATTCGTTGTCGGGATTTACCTATTTTTCCGTCGGAGAGAGTTTCATGGAGGGAAAGATTCCGCCTCATTTGATGGATCTCTCGGCCGAGCGCATCATGTTGCATATCAGCCGCAGCCGTTTCTCGGGACTTCCCGTCGATACCTGGATTAAACTCTGTGCCGATGCTGAGGAGTTTGAGATGACCCCGTCGCTGGCTCCCCAGGCCGATGGCTATTTCCTGTCGCTTTACGACCCCGACAGTGCGCTGCACACGCAATATCACGCCGATGGTGATTTTCAAATTTATCAGCCCCACAGCAAGGGGAACGGTATCAACATGTATATCGTCTGTGACGGGTTTGATCACTCTTGCAATGCGGTCGGCGGTATTGCCGAGAAGGTGATGAAATTCTGCGTCGAGCAGATGTTTGACATCGAGCCTATGACGTCGTTGCGTGAATATTTCGACATCTACCTGGTCTATGCCGAGTCGCCCGAGAAGGGCATGACCTACTCTACAAGCGGCAACGAAAATGATTGGGACTGGTATGTCGAGACCAAGTTCAATACGCGTCAGCCGAGCGTGAGCGGCCGTTACTATCTCTGTGACACGCCGGGCATCATCGATTTCGTGGGGCAGAGCACCGGCACATCGGCTCGCAGTGGCATTGTGCTGCTCATCGCCCACAACATGATACATGGCGGTTCGGCCGGTATGGAGTATGTTGCCGATCGCACCTCGTTCAGCGTATCGACGATTGAGCCGAAGTTTGCCAAGACGGTATGGCATGAGTGCGTGGGTCACTCGATAGGCTGGCTGGCCGACGAATATGTCAGCTCCGAGAATGCTCTGCTCGAAATACCTCAGGAGACGAAAGATTACATGGTGTGGGACTATAACCGGTATGACTATTGCCGCAACGTGGCATTCTCGAACGACACGGCTGCTGTGTGGTGGGCCGATTTCATTGGCGACGAACGTTATGCCGATGAGGAGATTGGCCTTTACGAAGGGGCCAACTACTGGGGCAAAGGCGTGTGGCGTCCTACCGACAACAGTATCATGAACACCTACGACCGTGACCAGCAGTTCAACGCGCCCTGTCGCGCCATTATCTACAAGGAGGTGATGACTCGCGCGTTGGGAAGTGAATTTACCTATTCTTATGAGGATTTTGTGAAATTTGACATGAAGGACGCTTACTATCCACTGGTGCCTTAGGCTTGCCGGGCAAGCGTTGAGATAAAAACGGAGCAGGCGCTTTTGCGCGCCTGTTCCGTTTTTTTATTCCTCCTCCACAAGGCTGCCGGCTGTGTGGCGTGTATGCGGTTGTGTGGGAGAACTCCGAAGTATCGGAAAAATGGAAGGCCGGTGCGGCGGCGGATTGGAGGAGAAAAATCGGGTTGTGTCCCGGCGATGTGCTTGACAGGAGGCGTCTGCGGTTGTGTGGTAGGACTCCGAAGTATCGGAAAAAAAGGAAGGCCGGTGCGGTGGCGGGTTGGAGGCGAAAAATCGGGTGTGTCCCGGCGATGTGCTTGACAGGGGGCGTCTGCGGTTGTGTGGTAGGACTCCGAAGTATCGGAATAAAGGAAAACCTGTGCTGCGGCGGATTGGAGGCGAAAAATCGGGTGTGTCCCGGCAATGTGCTTGACAGGGAGCGTCTGCGCTTGTGTGGTAGGTCTCCGAAGTATCGGAAAAAAGGGAAGGCCGGTGCGGTGGCGGGTTGGAGGCGAAAAAATCGGGCGCGCCGTTGTGACGCGCCCGATAGGGAAATGTGTGTATGAGGGAAAAATTATTTCATGGGAGCACGGAGTTCCGTAGCCATCTGTATGAAGTTGTTGCTTTGGGGACCCATGCGCATGGCCATGGTCATGCCGGTTTTGGCTTGTTGCTCTCTTCTTGCCTCTTCTTGTTCGAGAATGGAGGCGTATTTGTCGCACCAAATCGCGGCGTGATTACGCAGTTTCTGGTCGGCACACAGCTTGTTGATGCGAAGTGCCCAGTTGTAGACTTCAAGCATGTCGGCATTGTATTTCGAGATGAGCTTGTCGCCGTAGGAGATGTATTTTTTCCAGTCTTGCGTGCACTCGGCATAATACATGAGGGTGGAGATTTCGATTTTCTTGGCATCTTTCACCTTGTTCTTTTTCATGTATTTCATGTAGTCGGCAAATCCTTCCTTGTCGAACGTGTAGGTGCCGTCATTGCCTTTTACCACATATTTGCGGCCATAAAGACTCCAAGTGTAGCGCTCTTTCATATTGACCTGCATGTTGCCGTATTGAGCGATAAACTTGTCTTTGTTTTCAAGGAAGAAGACATAGGGCTTGGAGTAGGGCGATTCGATGTAACTCATGAAGAGGTTGAACAAGGTCCTGTTGGTGAGCATCTCTTCGTACTTCTTTTCGAGGTACGGGGTTACGACTTCGGAGAGGCGTCCTTTCTCGTTGGCTTCGGAGAGTATGCCGATGTATTCTTCGATAAACTCGTCGCTGCGTTCTCCGGCGTCATAGCGGGCATTCATGTTTTTGATGTTGTTTCCCGACAAGCCCGAAGTGGTGCTTTTGAGCAGCGACTGGGCGTTGTTGTATCCGACGATTTTGTGAATGATTTCTTCGGTTGTGGGGTCGATGAAGACCATGGTCGGGTAGGCATTCACACCGAGTTTGTCTTTTTGGGCGACACCGTCGGGGGTTTCCATGTCGAGTTTCAGGTTGACAAACGAGCCGTTGAAGAACTCGGCAACCTGGGCGTCTTTGAATGTGGTTCTTGATAATTGTTTGCAGGGACCGCACCATTGGGTGTAGCAGTCGATAAACAAGATGCGCCCGGCATCTTTGGCTTTTTGCAGGGCTTCGGCATAGGTGCATTCGAGGAATGTGATGCCGGTCTCGGGCTGAGCCGGAGTCTGTTGCTCTTGGGCCATCGCTCCGCACAGGGGAAGAAATGCGGCGATGAATAGCATTAATCTTTTCATATAAAGTGGTTTTATAGGTTAGAATCCGGTGTTTTGCTTGATGACGCCGTCCGAAATCTGAACTTCATATTCGGGTATCGGCAGTATCTTTTTGTTGTTGGGCAGACCTTTGGTTTTCAGGTCGCGGCCGGTGCGAATGAGGTCCCAGCGGTAGTGGCCTTCCATGGCCAGCTCGCGGTTGCGCTCTACGAGTATCGAGTCGACAAAGGCTTCGACCGAGGGGAAGTCGGCGGCCGTGAGTGCTGCCGGTTTCTGTCCGTCGGGGAAGGGCTTGCGGCGAATGTCGTTGAGGTGTTGCAAGGCTTCGTCGTCGATGCTGTTGGTCGTGTAGGCCAGGGCTTCGGCTCTTGTGAGTTTGATTTCGGAGAGGCGAATGTATTGCACGTCGCAGTAGCAGCCGCCGTTGTCATACTTCATCGAGGCTTTGAGGTTGGAGTTGCTGGTGGCGGAGCCTTGTTGAATGAGGTATTCGTTGGTTTCGCCATATCCGCGCAGGTCGCCCGGCAGATAGCTGTTGATGAGCGAGTCGGAGGTGGAGAAGCTGGTTTTGGCGTAGACCGACGTCCACCCGCACGGGAATACGTTGGTGCTGATGCGGCTGGGTTGGAAGAATATCAACTCCGTGGCATAGTTGGTGGGGTCGGGGTAGGTAGAGTTCTCGTAGACATTGTTCGGGAAGATGTTGGTGCGGTGGTCGTTGTAGCTGTCGTTGAAGGTGATGTTCGGTGATTTGAGCACCTCTCCGGCATAGTAGGCGGCTTCATTGAGTTCGGCTTGGTTTTTCGTGTATGTGCCCTTGTAAAGGTAGACCCGGGAGAGGAGTGCCTTGGCGACGGTGGCCGTGGCCCGGTAGCGGAGAGAGGGCTCATAGTCGGTCTGTGGCAGGTCGGGAATCGCTTCGGTGAGGTCTTTTATGATCTGGGTGTAGACCGAATCTACCGTCTCGCGAGGCTGAATGTCTTCGGGTTTGTAGCCGTCGTAGGGGGTGAGCCGCATCACCAATCCCAATCCGTTGCCTTCGCCCACAAGGGCGCCGTCACCGTAGATGCAGAGAAGGGTGAAGTACTCGTAGGCGCGCAGGAATTTGGCTTCGGCGATGTGTTGTCTCATCATTGTGGGGTCGTATTGGCCAAATTCGTTGATGCCTGAAATGATGTTGTTGGCATAGTCGATGGCGTTGTAGCCATATTGGTATATGTCTTTGATGAATCCGTCCTGCTCGTCGGTGGTGTATTCGCATTTTTCCATGGCGAGGTACGACGACGCGCCGTTTTGTACCGTGATGTTTTCGGTACCGATGTCGGCCAGCTGGAAGGCAAAGGAGCTGTTGGTGTAGTTGTTTTGGTCGTTGGGGGCGCCTGAGAGCAGGACGCACAAGCGGGTGTAGGCGCCGACAAGGGCGGCTTGTGCGGTTTTTTCGTCTTTATAGACCGTCTCGTCGACCATCGTGTTTTGGGGGGCATAGTCGAGCTCGCAGGCGGTGAAGAGGGCCAGCGAGGTGAGTAGTGATATGGATAGCAGAATTGTTTTCTTCATGTTGTTGTCCTCCTTGGTTAAAGTCCGAATCTTATGCCGAATTGGTAGCTGCGCGATGAGGGCATGGTCAGGTTGTCATATCCGGCGGCCGTGGCCGACGAACCGAATGCGCTCACCTCGGGGTCGAGTCCGGAGTATGGGCTGATGGTGAATACGTTGGTGAGAACGACAAAGAGCTTGATTTGGTTGAATGTGCGCGTCCTTCTCAACACTTGTTTGGGTAACGAATAGGAGAATTCCAATGTCTTCAATCGCAGGTAGGAACTCTTTTCGAGGAACCGGGTGGTGGTAATCGACGAGGTATAGTCGTAGTTGTTGACAATGGAGCTGTTTTTCAGCTTGGGAATGTCGGTCGTTTGTCCCGGAATCTGCCAGAAGTCGAGTATGTCGCGCGACAGGTTGTTGGCCGTCTCGGTGGCGTAGGTGAGCAGTTGGGCCCGTGTGGAGTTGATCATGTGGCCCCCTACCGAGAAGGTAAACATGGTATTCAGTTCAAACCCTTTGAATGTGAGTATGTTGGTGAAACTGCCGTAGAATTTGGGCTCGGCTGTTCCGCACACTTTCTTGTTGTCCATCGAGGTTTCGTAGTTCGAGGCCGGGGGAACGGTCGTTGTCGAGCCGTCGGCGAGGCGCCATATCGGGTCGCCGGTGTTGGGGTCGACGCCCACCCATTCGTGCAGGTACCACTGTGCCATGGGATAGCCCACGGCGTAGTATTTAAACGAGCTGTTGGCTTGGTCGAGCTGGTTGCCTTCGAAGTTGAGTTTCAATATCTTGTTGCTGTTGCGGGAGAGGTTCAGGATGGTTTGCCACAAGAAGTTCTTGCGCACGATATTGTCCGAGATGACTTGTATCTCGATACCTTGGTTTTGCATGTCGGCAATGTTCTGGTATTGGGTCGAATATCCGGTATAAGCCGGCAGGTCCGACGAGAAGAGCATGTCGGTCGTGCGTTTGTAGTAGTAGTCGACGGTGAGTTTCAGCCGCTCTTTGAAGGCCGAGAAGTCGAGACCCAGGTCATAGGTGATGGTGCGTTCCCAGTCGAGGTTCACGTTGCTGGGCTGCGACATCGAGAGGAATTGTTCGTTGCCGTAGGAAGAGGCCGTGTTGAGCACATAGATGGCTTGTGCACCGTAGTAGCTGTTGTTGGCGTCCTGGCTGGTCCAGCCTATCGAACCGCGGATTTTCATTTCGTCGATCCACGGGGCGTTGTAGGCGATGAAGTCTTCTTCGGAGAGTCGCCAGGCGGCCGACACGGCGGGAATGTTGATGAAGCGGTGCAGGCGGTTGTAGCGCGACGAACCGTCGATGCGGTAGGATACACCGAAGAGGTACCGGCGCATGAGCTGGTAGTTGACGCGGGCGAAGGCCGAGAGCAGGGCCCAGGTGTCTTCGCTGGCAGCGCCTACGCGGGAGGTCTGTGCCGAACCGATGCCTTTGATGGCCGAGCTGAAAAAGTTCGAGCCGTAAATCTGTGAGTTGTATTCGTGCCCGATTTCATAGCTTTCGCCCAGCACGGCTTGCAGGTAGTGGCGTTCGTTGAATACTTTGTTCACCGTGATGGTGTTGTTGGTGACGATGCGGTATTTCAAGGCGTCGTTTTCCGATGCCTGGTTGTTGGGGGTGAGGTCGGCCACTTCTTCGGGCAATTCGGGCTTGTAGACGTAGGAACGGCCGTTGGAGATGTTGATACCGAGTTCGGTTTTGAGTTGCAGCCAATTTGTGACGTCATATTGCAGGTAGGTGTTGCCTATCGTGGTGATGTTTTTGCTTTGCGAGGTGACGTCATTGGCGTAGGCTACGGGGTTGTAGTTGTCGTTGTTGCCTTTGGTGTTGAGGTCGTGGCCGTAGTAGTAGGAGCTGTCTTCGTTGTATATCGGCAGGTTGGGGGCGCGCAGTATGGCGTCTTTATATACGGTGGGGGCCGTGAGGGCGTTGTTGTCGATGAATGAGAGGGTCACGTTGGCACCGAGGGTGAATTTGTCGTTGAGTTGGGTATCGAGATTCAGACGGGCCGAGTAACGTTGCAGGTCGTTGTTGATGATATATGATTCGTTGTTGGCGTAGGAGAGGCTGAAAAAGTAGCGGGTGCGAGTGTTTCCGCCCGAAATCGATGCGCTCAGGTTGTGGCTGAGGGCGTTGCGGGTCACGGCGTCTTGCCAGTCGGTATTGTAGCCGGCACGGTAAACGTCGGAGGGATAGTATTGCGAGTAGATTTGTGCGTATTCATCGCCGGTGAGCAGGTCGAGTTTGCCGATGGGCTGGTCGATGCTCATGGTGTAGGAGACGTTGATGGCTGTGCGGTCGCGGGAGCCGCTTTTGGTGGTGATGAGGATTACACCGGCCGAGCCGCGTGAACCGTAGATGGAGGTGGCGAAGGCATCTTTGAGAATTTCGATCGACTCAATGTCTTCGGGGTTGATGGAGAGTAGCGGGTTTTGCTCGAAAGAGTAGTTGAGGTCCATGTTGTTGGTCAGCGTTCCGCCTCCCGTTGAAGTTCCACCCATGCTGATGGCGCTCACCGAGCCGCCGCTGGTGCCGACCGAGTTGGCCGAGCGGTCGGTGCCGTAGATGGGTACGCCGTCGACGACGTAGAGGGGGTTGTTTTCGCCTATGATGGAGCTCACGCCGCGAATGGTGAGGAGGTTGGCTCCGCCGAGTGCTCCTGAGGAGTTGGATACGAACACGCCCGGGGCACGGCCTTGCAGCAACTGGTCTACCGACAGGAATGATTTTTGTTCATCGAGTTTTACCGATGATACCGAGCCGGTAATATCACGCCGTTCTTGTTTGCCATAGCCTACGACGGTAATTTCGCGCATGGCATTTTCGGCCGGAATGAGTCTTATGGCTTCGACGGTTTTGGGATGATTTACGGTTACGGTTTCGGTCTCATAGCCAATGAACGAAAACGAGATGGTCGCACCTGTCGGTACATTGGTGAGGGTGAAAGAGCCGTCCGATGTGGACAGGGTGGCGCCTTTTCCGTTGACCGAAACGGTTACGCCCGCTAGGGGGGCGTTGTTTTCATCGAGAACGGTACCGGATATCTTGGTGAGATTTTGCGCCGAGGCTATTTCGCAACAGAATATACAACACAGTACCGTATATATTGTCCAAAATTTTTTCATAATATTAAAGTCCCGGTGTTTAGTTGGAAAAAGTACTCTGTGCAGGGATTATGCACAGAGTACTTTGATGATTTAAAAAATGGAATTATCAATTCAGAGCGAATGCCCAAGCGGCAAACGAGGGATCCATGTCGTCGACCGTGGTCGAGTAGGGAGTGTAGCTACCCGAGAAGCTGTTGAAGCCGCCGAATACCCAAGCGATGTCGTTTTCATCGACAACGACACAAGGATTGAAGGTTCCGGTGTAGGCTTCATTGATACCTTCGACAGCCGTCCAGGTAACACCGTCGGTCGATTTATAGATGGTGTTGTTCATTACGCGGGCACCGGCCTCATCGTAATAGAGACCACCGAAGAGGTAAGCCGTGTTGCCGGCGTTGTTGGTAACGACAGTGGCACCGCAGATGGGACCAACGGCGGTCGAATCGGCAACAGTGGCGAAGTTCTCACCGTCGGTCGATTTGGCTACGGCCGATTGCAGGGTCGATGTACCGACAAAGCCTCTTGCTCCACCCAGCAGGAAGATTTCGTCGTTGAGAACAAATGTCGAGCAGAAGGCTCTCAGGAAACTTGATGCACCCGATACCATGGTATAAGTAGTATCAGCTTTCACCCACATTTGAGAGTTGGCTCCTTGGAACTGACCGAATACCATCATTGAACCGCTTTCCATATAGAGGTTGTTGTTGTAGGTAAACGGAGTGGGACATACAAATCCGAAGGAGCCCCTACCTATCAGCATCTTGAACATATCGTCGGCCAAGGTCGAGTTACCTTCGATCGATTCATCGTTCCAAGTGCTGCCGTTGCCGGTCGATGCGATGCGGAAGCTTTTCAGCGTGAGGCTCGTAGACCAGCCGTTTGATTCAAGCTCGGGGGCATTTCCGCCTTGATCGGTTCCTAAAACGCGGATACCACCGATGACATAGAGCTTGTCATTGATAACGATGGGGCGTGCACCCATACCGCCGATGATGTCCTCGGTCGATACTTCGGTCCAGCGGATACCGTTGGTCGAGGTGAATACCTTGTAGAATCCGAGCGTATCGGCTGCATCGTAACCCGAGGTGAAGGCATAGAATTTACCGTCGAAGAGGGCTACGGAGTAGTCGTAAACGTTGCCGGGGATACCTCCGCCACGAATGTCGGCGCTGATTTGTTTACCGGCAGCGAGGTCGTCTTCGGTATCGGAGATGACTACGGTGAGGGTGTAGTCCTTGCTGCTACCTTCGTGGGTGGCGGTGAGGACGATGGGGTTGTTGAGGTCAAACGTTGCACCGGCAACAGCGGCACCGTTTACGGTAACCGTCGTGTTCATCGTAGCCGTCACGGTGAGTGTGCAGGCTTCGAGCTCAGAGGCTTGGGTTGTCATGGGGACGGTGCATTGAATCGTCAGACCCGAGTAGTTGATGACACCGTTGTAAGAAGCACCTTCGGCGGTGGTAACCGTTACACCGGTAATACCGAATCCCGAATCATTGCTGTCGTCGTTACACGATGTGAAGCTGAATACGGCGCAGAGGGCCATAAGCAGCAGAGCATTCAGTTTTTTCATACGAAAGATTAAATTTTGGGTTATGGTTTGTGATTAAAAATAGATGTTGTCATTTTACATCGACATGGCACCCATCGAAATCGATTTGCGCGGAGCCGGTTTCTCGGGAGCTACGCCGTTGAGGGCATTCTGTATGGCTTTGCGAATGGCTTCACCACGGAGACCTTTGGCATAGAGGTTACCGTCGGCATCGACGAGAACGATGAAAGGTATTCCGCCGAACTGGTAGTCACTCATCAGTTTCTTGCCGCCGTCGGTGGCGTGTATCTGCAACCAAGGCATGTTTTCTTCGCCTGCGGCTTTGAGCCAAGCGTCTTTGTCGGCGTCGATGGATACGCTGAGGAATTCTACGCCTTTGTCTTTGAACTCTTCATAATATTTTTTGAGATTGACAATCTCTTGGCGGCAGGGACCGCACCACGATGCCCAAAAGTCGACCAGGACGATTTTGCCTTTGAGGTCGGAGAGCGAGAGCTCTTTACCGTCGATTTGGGGGTAAGTAAAGTCGGGAGCCGGCTTGCCGTTGTTCAGACGTTCGCGTTGAGCCTTGGCTTTGGCCACGCCGTCTTTGTAGTTCTGTATGGGGGCATAACCGGGGTGGGCGGCTTCGAGTTGCGACAGGATATTGTCGATGAGTTCCTTGTCGGCATCTTCTCTCAATGAGGGAAGCACGGCGAGTACGCTGGTGACCGTTGCATTGTGCTCGGCGATATAACGCATGCGGGCGGTCATGTCTTCGCTGTTGTGGGAATAGAGGGCGTCGCTGAGCATTTTGCGCTTCTCGGCATCGGGATTGGCGTTGTAGATGGCCTTGGAGATGGCAATCATGCTCTGATAGCTGCGGTAGTTGCAGAAGTTGACTTGGTTCATCACCTCATTCTTGGGACCGCCTTGGATATATACATAGGGGGGATTCTTGATTTTTACCCGGGCCGTGTCGAAGCCGCGGAAGTTGATGGTGAGGTCTTCATCTTCGCCCCAGATGCGTACCGATTGCCATTTTCCGCAATCGACCGTGTAGACGCCCGGAGTCTCGATGGGCAACGTCAGTGTGTATTCGTTGTTGTCATCGATTTCGGCCTCGGCGAAAATTTTGCGGCTGGTGCCTTGTTGTTGGTACACCGTCATTTTGAACTCGGGAGCCGGCTGGTCGTAATTCCAATACCCTTTGTAGGTGAATTGCACTTTTCCCTTGATGGTGATTTGGGAAGGGGCAGCTTGTTGCTCGGTGGTTTCTTTGTTTTCTTTCTTCGTCTTTTTTACTTTGGCCGATGCGTCAAAAATAATCAGCATGGCAGCCAGCATGGCGACAATACGAAATTTCATAGCGGTTGAGTTTTTAAGCGTTTGTTATTTGTTTCTCTTGGCGTAAGTGGTATTTAATGACTTTTTCTCGGTGAGTATATAACTATGCCGCAAATATAGACATTTGTTTTATGAAATCTGCTTAAAAACATGTTTTTTTTATTTTTAGCCTCGAATTATATCTCTATTTGCAAGCGTATGCAATTTTTTTGTAATAAATTGTTGTATGCGTCTATCTTTTTTTGCTTTGATTTTGCGTGCCGCCAAAATCAAAACACGCATCGCCCTGTAAACTGAGCCTCCCAGGGAGATATAAAAGGGGGACGGTTTTTTTATATTGCCTTCGATTTTCTTATTTTTGTATCTTGTTATCGACCGTTATTTCTTATTCAATCCATGCTCAGTGATTATTTCATACAGCGCCTTTCCGAAAACCTGCCCTATGTCCCTACCGAAGAGCAGGCCGGGCTGGTGGCCCGCTTGGCGGAGTTCCTGTGGGACGACAATGTCCCCTCGGTGTTTGTCATCAAAGGTTACGCCGGTACGGGAAAGACTTCGCTCGTCGGGGCGCTGGTCAAGACGCTGGAAACGTTCGAACGCGCGTGTGTATTGCTGGCTCCCACCGGACGTGCGGCCAAAGTCTTTGCTTCGTATGCGGCCCACCCGGCCTACACGATACACAAGAAAATCTATCGGCAACGAGCCTTTACGGGCGATTTCACGGGCTTCCAGTTGGCCCATAATGCCCACAAGAATACCTTTTTTATTGTCGATGAGGCGTCGATGATTGCCAATGAAGCTGCCGAGGGAGCACACTACGGCTCGGGACTGTTGCTCGATGACCTCTTCGATTTTGTCTATTCCGGTGCCGGCTGCCGTCTCATTTTGCTGGGCGACACGGCGCAGCTGCCGCCTGTGGGGCAGGTGCGCAGTCCGGCTCTCGATGAGGAATATTTGCGACGCTACGGTTACCCGGTCTTTTCGTGCGAATTGACCCATGTCGTGCGGCAGGTCGAGGAGTCGGGTGTGTTGTTCAATGCCACGCGGTTGCGCAACGCCATGCAGGAAAATCCGCTTCCTGTGCCATCGATTGCCTGGCGGCGTTTCCCCGATGTGAGCCTCGTGGGAGGAGACGAACTCATAGAGGTACTCTCGTCGGCCTATCGCCGTGATGGCATGGACGAGACCATTATTGTCACCCGCTCGAACAAGCGGGCCAACATCTTCAACCAGGGCATTCGCAACCGCATTCTCTATCGGGAGGAAGAACTTGCCTCGGGCGACCTGTTGCTGGTGGCCCGCAACAACTATTTTTGGAGCGAGAAGTATGAGAAACTCGACTTCATCGCCAACGGCGATGTGGCTCGTGTCGTGCGGGTGCGTCGCGTGTGTGAGATGTACGGTTTCAGGTTTGCCGATGTGGTGCTCTATTTCCCCGACTATGAAGAGGAGATGGAGGCCAAGGTCATTCTCGACACGTTGCATTCGGAGTCACCTTCACTCACGGCCGAGGAGAACACCCGCCTGTTCAATGCCGTGATGGAAGATTATGCCGACGTGCCCTCCAAGCGCGAGCGTCTCAAACGGCTCAAAAACGACCCCTGGTTCAATGCCTTGCAGGTGAAGTATGCCTATGCCGTGACCTGCCACAAGGCGCAGGGCGGACAGTGGGCCAATGTCTTTATTGATATGGGATATATCCGTCCCGACATGCTCGGCCTCGATTTCTACCGGTGGCTCTATACGGCCTTCACGCGCACGACGGGTCGGCTTTGGCTCATCAATGTGTCGCCCGATTACATCGAGGAGAAGCCGTCCGACTGAAAACGCCCCGCACCCTTTCCCTCATTTGCAACGAGAGGGAGACCGCTTGGCGCATCGGCCGATGGTTTTTGTGGGGGGATAATGATGCCGAAAAAGTGAGAATTGAAAATCCAGAATATATGAAAACATTTGTAATCATGGGCTGCGGCCGTTTGGCCGGCATTGTGTCCGATGCTGTTGTCAAGGGCTTGCTGCCCGAGTATGAATTGGTGGGAGTCTATTCCCGCACGACCGCCAAGTCGGAGCGGATAGCGGCTCAAATGCAACGTGCCGGCAAGGCTTGCGAGGTGTGCCTCTCGACCGAGGAATTGCTGGCCTTGAAGCCCGACGTTTTGGTCGAGACGGCTTCGCCGGCTGCCCTTCGGGAAGTGGCTCTTCCGGCACTGGAAGCCGGCATTTCGGTGGTGACTCTTTCTATCGGGGCGCTGGCCGACGAGGGGTTTTACCGGGCTGTTTCGGCTGCTGCCCGTGAAAGCGGCGCACGCATCTATTTGGCATCGGGGGCTACCGGCGGATTTGATGTCTTGCGCACGGTCTCGTTGATGGGTGGTGCGTCGGCTCGCTTTTTCAATGAAAAGGGTCCCGACGCCTTGAAGGGTACGCCGGTGTATGACGACTCTTTACAAGCCGAGCAGCGGGTCGTTTTCTCGGGGAATGCCGCCGAGGCCATCTCCCTGTTCCCGACCAAGGTGAATGTCACCGTGGCGGCATCTCGCGCGTCGGTCGGTCCCGAGGCGATGCAGGTGACCATACCGCTCTACTCCCGGATTCAAAGGCGATACACAGCGGGTGGAGATTGAAAATGAGCAGGTGCGGGCTGTCGTCGACGTGTATAGCGCGACGGCCGAGATTGCCGGCTGGTCGGTTGTGAACACGTTGCTCAATATCGTTTCACCCGTGGTATTCTGAGAGGTTGGACAGGACTTTCTCGCTCAGGCGCACAAATGCCTGGCGGGTGCGGCCGGTCGACACCTGCATGCAGTGAATGTGCGGGTGGGCCAGCAGATGCGCTCCGCCGAGGGCTCCTACGGTGTCGCAGAAACAAAGGTTGTCGCCTGCAATCCACTCCATGAACGGCTTTTCATCCCAGGCGGGCGATAGCCCGGTGTTGAATAGAATCTTGTGGTGGCCGAGCTGTTCAAATTCGGCCTCGTGCAGCAGTACGGTGTTTTTGTTCAGGCAGCAGAAGACCACTTCACTCCCGGCCAGCAGCTTGTGCAGGGGGGCGAACGTGTAACCTTTTTCCCTGGCCTCGTTTTTTTCGCTGCGGGCGAAGTAGGTGATGTCGGCGCCGAAGAATTTCAGGGCGTCGGCTATCATGCCGCCCGATTTGCCCAGGCCGATGATGCCCACTTTGAGTCCCGTGATTTCCTGCGGCTCTCCGTTCCACGCAGGTTGGCCGAAGCCATGCAGGCAGCGCACCAGTTCGCTTATGACATATTCCACGACCCCTTCGTCGCCGTAATCACGAATGCCTTTCACCGTGATGCCCCGTTCCTCGGCATAGCGTATGTCGACGTTGGCGCTTTCGGGTGAATAGAGCGAGCAGCACATGCCGATGTATTTGATGTTGGGGCATTGTTGCATGACGCTTCGACCGAGAGTCGAGGTGTAGCTGAGCAGTACCGCGTCGGCATCTCCGATGCGGCGCACGATTTCTTCGTCGCTTTGGGGAATGTCGGAGTGGAGCGTCACTTCTCTGGCGTAATTGTGCAGGGCCTCTTCGGCCGAGGGAATAAGGCTTATGGGCTCTATGGCTACGAGTTTGTTGAACATGTGTGTATATATTATGGGGTCTGACATTGAAATTAGCCGCCGCAGTGTCACACGCGCGCGTCTATAATATGGGGCTCATGAGGCGCACAAACGACTCGACGACTTTGGTGTAAATCGGGCGGCGTTTCCATCGGCTGAGGGTTATACGCTTGCATTGTTTCATGTCGTTGAGGAAGATTTTCTTCATGCGGGCATTGGTCTCGGGGCTATACATGAATGCGTTGATTTCGAAGTTGTGGTCGAAACTGCGAAAATCGAAGTTGGTCGAGCCGATGGTCGAAAATTCGTTGTCGATGACCAGGCTCTTGGCATGAAGGAATCCTCCTTCGTAGAAATAGACCTTGATGCCGGCGCGCAAGACGTCTTTGAGGTAAGACTGCGAGGCATATTGCAAGAGCCGGGAGTCGCTGTGCCGGGGAACCATGAGGCGCACGTCGACCTTGGCGAGTGCGGCGGCTTGCAGGGCTTTGAGCAAACTGTCGGTGGGGAGGAAGTAGGGGGTCTGTATGTAGATGCACTCCCGGGCATTGGCGATGGCTTTCAGGAAAGACATCGCAATTTCTTTCCATTCGCCCAACGGGCCGCTGGTGAGTATCTGTATGTCGGTGTCGCCTGACTCTTCGGTGGGCGGGTAGTAGCGTGCCTCGGAGAGGAATTCCCGGGTGGTAAAACTCCAATCGATGGAGAAGGCCGTTTGCAGTCCGTACACGGCGGGGCCTTGTATGCGGGCGTGCGTGTCGCGCCAGATGCCCCATGAGAGACCGTCGCAGTAGCGGTCGGCAATGTTCATGCCGCCGATGTATCCGATTTTCCCGTCGATGACGGCGACTTTGCGGTGGTTGCGGTAATTGAGTTTGTTGGCCAGTTGCGGGAAGGAGACTTTGAAGAAGGGTTTTATCTCGATGCCGGCTTTGCGCATCTCTCTGAAAAATTTGGCTTTGACCCGCCAGGACCCCACATCGTCGTAGAGCACACGCACTTTCACGCCCTGTCGGGCTTTTTCGGCGAGGATGGTCTTGATGGTGCGCCCCAGTGTGTCGTTGTTGAAGATATAGTATTGCAGGTGTATGAAGTCGGTTGCTTTTTCGAGGTCTTCGATGAGCGCGTTGAATTTGCTTTCTCCGTCGGTGAATATCTCCACCCGGTTATGGACGGTGAGGCGGGTACCGCCCAACTGGTATCCCAGGGAGATCTGTTGCTGGCTTTCGGGCGACAGTTTGTTGCCCGTCTCCGTTTCGTCGCTTTGTGTCGTGCTGCTCGACATGCGTTGCAAGATGCGTCGCTTGCGTTTTGAAATCATGCGGGTGTGGCGGTACTGCTGCCCGAAGAACAGGTAGAGGATAAATCCGCCTATGGGGATAAAAATCAGGACGACAATCCAGGCGAGGCTTTTTACGGGATTGCGGTTTTCGAGGACGACAACGATGACCGTGAAGATAATCGTGAGGATAAAACCCGTGTAAATCCCAAAATACAACCAGTCGCTCCAAGGGTAGGTGTATGCTCCGAACATGGTTTTCTCTTATACTAGTGTGCAATATGTGCTAAGGTATATATTTTTTTGCGAAACGGGTGCCGAAATATCGACTTTTTTGCAATTCGTTTTTCGAATCCTTGGGTTGTGTGCGCGCACGGCGTTTGGGTGACGTTCCGATGGTTTGGCTGCTATTGGCTGTGTATCAAGGTGATAATATAAAACAAAAAGGAACTTTTTCGCAAAAGCTCCTTTTTTATTAGGTTTTCAATAGGTATTAATTTTTTAAGGTAAAAAAGATTGTTATAGGTTACAGCAACAAAGGTGAGACTTTTTTTTAGAATCCCAAAACTTTATTATATGTTTTATAGCACTTTTTAAGTGTTGAAAATACAATCATAAAGAGTTTTGTTGCTGTAAACCAATCGGTTAATCTGTTTTTGTAAATAGATATATTTTTTAATTCCGTGTGCGGACACGATGCGGTTTCATGCGGTTCGTGTCCGCACACGATGGGTCGGGTGGCAGATATGGGTTATTTTTTCTTTTGGAGTTGCAGTACCATGGCCGTGCGGGCCGGCAGGTAGAGCATGAGCCACTCTTTTTTCTCTTTTTTATACAACGGGTCGGGCTGCGTGAAGTGCTCGATATTCTGGTTGATGCGGGCATAGCCGCCAAATTGGGGCTGGTCGCTGTCGAGAATGCATTTGTAGCTGCCTTTGGGAGTCAGTATGCCATATCCTTCGTAGGAGCGGGTGGGGCTGAAATTGAAAACGAATACCAGGTCTTTGCGCATGAAGGCCAGTATTTGGTCTTCGCCGCTGTCCCACAGTTTTACGATGGGGCGTTGCTCAAAATGCCGTATGCTGTTGACGAGATGGATCATGGCTTTGTCGAAGGCGCCGAGATAGCAATATTTCAGGTCTTTGCGGTCGACGAGGCTCCATTGCCGGCGGGCATATTTGTAGGACCAGTTGTTGCCTTCTCGCGGGAAGTCGATCCACTCGGGGTGGCCAAACTCGTTCCCCATGAAGTTGAGGTAGCCGCCGTTGATGGTGGCGAGAGTAACCAGTCTTATCATCTTATGCAGGGCCATGCCGCGGTCTACGGCCATGCTGTTGGTGTCGTCTTTCATCATGTGCCAGTACATCTCGGCGTCGATGAGGCGGAAGATGATGGTCTTGTCGCCTACCAGGGCTTGGTCGTGGCTCTCGGCGTAGTTGATGGTTTTTTCGTCGGCACGGCGGTTGGTGAGTTCCCAGAAGATGCCGGTCGGGTGCCAGTCTTCGTCTTTTTTCTCCTTGATGGTTTTTATCCAGAAGTCGGGGATACCCATGGCCATGCGGTAGTCAAATCCGATGCCGCCGTCTTCGATTTTGGCGGCGAGGCCGGGCATGCCGCTCATCTCTTCGGCGATGGTGATGGCGTGCGGGTTGACTTCGTGTATCAGCCGGTTGGCCAGGGTGAGGTAGGTGATGGCGTTCTCGTCTTGTCCGCCATCGTAGTAGTCGCCATAGCCGCCAAATGCCTTGCCCAGTCCGTGGTCGTAGTAGAGCATCGAGGTTACGCCGTCGAAGCGGAATCCGTCGAAACGAAACTCTTCGAGCCAGTATTTGCAGTTGGAGAGCAGGAAGTGTATGACCGAGTTTTTGCCGTAATCGAAGCAGAGCGAGTCCCAGGCCGGGTGTTCGCGGCGATGGTCACCGTAGAAGAACTGGTCGGGGGTACCGTCGAAACGGCCGAGACCTTCGTTTTCATTCTTTACGGCATGGGAGTGCACGATGTCCATGATGACGGCGATGCCGTTGCGGTGGGCTTCGTCGATGAGGTGTTTCAGTTCGTCGGGGGTGCCGAAGCGCGATGAGGGGGCGAAGAAACTCGATACATGGTAGCCGAACGACCCGTAGTAGGGGTGTTCCTGAATGGCCATGATTTGAATGGCGTTGTAGCCGTCGGCGACGATGCGGGGCAGTACTTTTTCTCTGAACTCGTCGTAGCTGCCAATGCGTTCGTCTTCCTGTGCCATGCCTATGTGGCACTCGTAGATGAGCAGGGGGGCGGTATTGGGTGTGAAGTTTTTCTTCTTGAATTTGTAGGGTTTCTCGGGGGCCCACACTTGTGCCGAGAAGATGTAGGTGGTGTCGTCTTGCACGACGCGGGTGGCCCATGCCGGTACGCGTTCGCCCTGTCCGCCCTTCCAGTGCATCGAGAGTTTATAGAGGTCGAGGTGGTGTAACTGGTTGGGGGCGAGCTTGATTTCCCACACGCCGTTGGGAAGTGATTTGAAGCGGTAGGCCTGAGACTCTTTCCAGTCAGAGAAATCGCCGATGAGGTATATCTCGGTGGCGTTGGGAGCCCATTCCCGTATGATCCACTCTTTCTTGTCGTTGCGGTGCAGGCCGAAGTAGAGGTATCCGTCGGCAAAATCGGAGAGGGTTCCCTTTTTGCCGCAAAGCTCTTTTTCTTTTTCGAGTGCGAGGTGATGACGATATTCGATGGTCGGTGAGAACGGTTCGAGCCACGGATCGTTTTTTATCAGGTTGAGCATACCGGTAGATTTAAGGGGTTAGGGGGTGAGAAAAGTTTCGGACGGCACACGGGGGTGGTGCCGTCCGAGGGTGAATAATGTTAGATTTTTACTTTGACGATGACCTTGCGGAAGTTGCCTTCGGCAATGCCGGGGGCATGGCCGTCTTCGGGGAAGAAGATGGCAAATTCGCCCGGTTGCACGTCGACGTAGGTTGTGGGTTTGTCGGCAAAGAAGGTGATGTCTTTCTCGGGGTTGTAGGGTGCGGTGGGCTCTTTCAGTTCGTTGGTGGCTTTCCAGCCCATGGTCTCGACGGCGGTCAGCGGCATCTGTATGTCGATGTATTTGTCATGGGTTTCCATGCGGGCCGTTTCTTTGGTCTTGCCGGTGGGCTCGGCTACCGAGATGTAGAGTTTGTCGCCGTCGAGGACGATTTTGCCGGCGGGTACGGTGCTGAAATCGGTGGCTTTGATATAGTCAAAAGCTTTTTTGAAAAGCGGGTGCAGCGACTCTATCGAGGCGGAGTCTTTCAATGAATTTAAAATCATGATGCTGGTTTTTTATGGGTTTGAAAAAGCGTGTTTGTTTCTCGGTCGGGAAAAACCGTTCCCCGACTTCTTGCAAATATAATCAAATAATTAAGATAATTGTCGTTTATCTCCTTAAATTTTTATGCCCTGGGTCGGGCTTCGGGCGGTCGGGTGAGGAGGAGAGGGCCGCCCGGTTGTCTCGGCAGGCGGTTTTTACCAGGTGGGTAGGTAGAGGTCGTCGGGAAGATAGCCGCTGCGTATGCGCCACTCCGTGGGGTAGAGGTTGTTGATGCGGTTGCCGAGATGGTTGCACCACCCCAGCGGAGAGCCTTCGTAGACGACAAGCCGGGTACCGCGGTGATGGGAGTCGGGCACGACGGCCGGTGCTTCGCGACGCAGATAGGTGATGGCATCGACGAGGGAGAGCGGGAGCGGCTCGAAGGCGTCGGGTGCGAGTCCGGTCGAGAGGGCGAGGGCGTGGTGGGGCTGCCAATCACGTCCTTTGAGGGAGGCTACCGGTATGCCGCGATGCACGACTTCGAAGTGGGTGGCGAAGAAGGCGTGGTCGGTGGCATAGGCCGAAGGCAGTGCGGTGACCGTGGTGTCGCCGATGTCGAAGGTGTAGTCGTCGGGTGCGGCGAGCCATGTGCGCCAAGAAGCCGGGTTGCCTTTGCCGGGCTGGCGCGGATTCTTGCTTTTGCCCCCTTTGCGGGAGGTGCGCGGCAACCATTCGTCGCGTTGGCACTCCTCTTCGTACCCCGGTTTGCGCAGCACGGCCATGAAAAGCCCTTCGCCGCGGGTGTAGTGGGGCATGAACCGGTAGGCGGGCAGGTCGGTGTCGAGCGAGGGGCGAATGTGCCATGCCTCGGAGGGCGACGCGTCGAGCGGGGTGGCTCCGAACCGCTCGCACAAGAAGTGTACGATGTCTTCGTTTTCCTCGCGGTTGTAGGTGCAGGTGCTGTATATGAGCAGTCCGCCGGGGCGCAGGGCGTCCCACACATCGGTGAGGATTTCGCGCTGGCGGTCGGCGCAGAGTCCCACTTGCGCGGGCGACCATTCGGCTATGGCCTGCGGGTCTTTGCGGAACATGCCTTCGCCCGAACAGGGCGCGTCGACCAGTATGACGTCGAAATAGTGGGTCAGTTTTCCGAAGTCGGCCGCCGAGTTGCGGGTTACGATGGTATTGTCATATCCCCACTTGATAAGGTTCTCGGCCAATATATGGGTGCGGGGGCGCACCACTTCGTTGCATACCGCCAGACTGCCGGCCGGCAGGGCTGCAAGGGCGAGCGTGCTTTTCCCTCCGGGAGCCGCGCACAGGTCGAGATAGCGCACGGGACGGTCGACAAAGCGGCGCAGCACATGGTCGAGGAACATCGAGGAGGCCTCCTGCACATAGTAGAGGCCGCCATGCAACCGGGGGTCGAAGGTAAAGGCCGGTCGGGTATCGAGGTAATAGGCGTTGCGGCACCACGGCACCGGGCGATAGTCGGGCTGCCGGTCGCATTTGGCCGGGTTGAGGCGCAAGCTGGTCTGCGGTTCGGTGGAGAGGGCGGCTTCAAAATCGATATATTCGTCACCCAACAGGCGGCGCATACGGGTAGAAAACTCGGCAGGTAAATCCATTTCTTGTGGGAATGATTCTATGTTTGGGCAAAATTAACTATTTTTGCCGAGAAATTTTGAAAAGAGGTGCTCTATTCGGCAGAATCGGTTCTGCATCTCCGTCTCTTTCAAGTCCGATTTCTGCAAAAACACAACCGTAAGCTATGCTCGAAGCAGCTCTATATCTCATACCCGTCACTTTGGGAGACACCCCGCATGACCGCGTCTTGCCGGCCTATAATCGCGAAGTGACGTCGGGAATACGCCATTTTGTGGTGGAGAACGTGCGTTCGGCGCGGCGTTTCTTGAAACGTTGCGACCCGGCGACCGACATCGACGCCATAACCTTTTACACCCTCGACCGCCACACGCCGCCCGAGGCGGTGGCCGGTTTTCTCGCCCCTTTGGCCCAAGGGTTGCCCGTGGGGGTGATTTCCGAGGCCGGCTGTCCTGCGGTGGCCGACCCCGGTGCCGACGTGGTGGCCGTTGCACAACGCAAAGGCTATAAGGTGGTGCCGCTGGTGGGACCCTCGTCGATACTCTTGTCGCTCATGGCGTCGGGATTCAACGGGCAGAGTTTTGCCTTCCACGGTTATCTGCCCATCGACGGTGGAGAGCGGGCCAAGGCCATGAAGCGTCTCGAACAGCGCATCTACAACGAGAACGAGACACAGATTTTCATCGAGACCCCCTATCGCAACGACAAGATGGTCGACGACTGCCTGCGCTATTGCCGTCCGCAGACGCGCCTGTGCATAGCCTTGGGCATCACCACGGCCGAGGAGTCGATACGCACACTCACACTCGCCGAGTGGGCCCGTCACAAACCCGTATTACCTAAAACGCCTTGTATATTTTTATTGTATAAGTGACGCTCTTGCTTGAAAGATTCCCGAGTGCGGTTCGCTCCGGAGGTATGAAGTAAACACCTCAGGTAAGAATTGCCTGTCGGAAAAAGAAGGGTGCCATTTTCAAGGCGTACAAGATTTGCTTTTGGAGAAGAAACATGACGATACGATTTTTGAGCCTGTCGAGCGGTAGCAGCGGAAACTGTTATTATCTGGGTACCGACACTTACGGTATTCTCATCGATGCGGGCATTTCGGCGCGGCAGATAAAGAAGTCGCTGGCGGCCAACGGCATCGCCTTCGAGTCGATTGTCGCGGTGTGCATCACCCACGACCATGCCGACCACATCAGGGGGGCGGGTTATGTGGGCGAGAAGTGCGGCATTCCCGTCTACACGACGCAGACGATTCTCAACGGCATGAACCGCTGCTATGCCATGACGCAGAAAATCTATTCCGTGGGTCGTCCCATTCTCAAAGAGAACCCGTTCACGATACGCGACTTCACCGTTACCGCCTTCGAGGTGCCTCACGACGGTACCGACAATGTCGGCTATCGCGTCGAGGTCTGCGGCCGTTGTTTTGTCTTTGCCACCGACCTGGGGTACATTCCCGACAGTGTGGCGGCCTATTTGCAACAGGCTCACTGCCTTGTGCTCGAAGCCAATTACGACAGGGAGATGTTGCAGCAGGGGCCTTATCCCTATTATTTGAAGAAGCGCATCGTTTCCCGCTCGGGACACTTGTGCAACAACGATACGGCCGAGTTTCTCGCCACCCATTACCACCCCGGGCTCGAATATGTTTTCTTGTGCCACCTTAGCCGCGAGAACAATACGCCCGAACTGGCCTGCCGCACCATCGAGGCGCGCCTCCTGCAAAGCAACATCGCCGTGGGCCGTGACGTGCAGTTGGCGCCTCTGCCGCGCAACACGGCGAGTGAACTCTATCTCTTTCCGCTTGGAAAAGAGCCGTGTTACAGGCAGATGTGCTTGTTCTGAACCGGCCGCATTATGGCGCAGTCGTTGTATTGTTCTTGTTTATAAATGGTTGTCGATTGTTTGCTGCTTTCTTTATTCCCCTTTTGTAATTGTTTCTTAACATAATTGTTACTGTTCTATAACAGGCTTGTTATTCCCTTGTAATAAGGGCCCGGTACTTTTGCGCTGTCAAAATAATTATCCAAAACGACAGTATGATCAAGGCAAAAGTTATTTTATCAATTCTCCTTGTTTTTGTGGCTTTCTCACGCATGGCTTCGGCCTATACGTTGAGCGGAGTCGTGATAGACAAACACACGGGCGATGTGCTTATCGGCGCGACGGTTGTCGTGAAAGAGAGGCCGTCGATGGGTACGGCTGCCGGTCTCGACGGGACTTTCCAGTTGAAAGACCTTCCCCAAGACATGAAAATGACCCTTGTGGCTCGTTATTTGGGATATAACGAGGGCGAGTATGTGGTTTCTCCCGAGACAGAGAATATAAGAATCGAACTCGAACCCCAAAGCCACAGCCTCAACGAGGTGGTGGTCGAGGCCAAGTATGACCGGGCGACCGACATGGGCGCCCGTTACATCGAGCGGAACGCTCCTACGGTGATGAATGTGATGAGCGCCCGCAGCATCGAGATTTCACCCGATGTGACGGTGGCCAATGTGTTGCAACGCATCTCGGGTGTGACGATGGAGCGCGAGAGCTCGGGCGAAGGCCAGTATGCCGTGTTACGCGGTATGGACAAACGCTACAACTACACGCTGGTCAATGGCGTGAAGATACCCAGCCCCGAGAACAAGGACCGTTACATCGCTCTTGATATTTTCCCCAGCGAGATGCTCGACCGTCTCGAAGTGACCAAGTCGCTCACGCCCGACATGGAAGGCGATGCCACCGGTGGTGTGGTAAACCTCATCATGAAAGAGGCTCCCTCGTCGCGACTCTTCAACATCAATGCCTCGGTGGGTTACAACTCGCTGTTTTTCAACAATCGGTTTATGACCTTCGACCGCGGCGGGGTGATGATGGCTTCGCCGCGCGAGACCTTCGGCAAGGAGTATCACGCCACACCCGCCGACTTTGAGCAGGGCACGATGAGTTACAAGCAGCGTGCCGCGCTGCCCGATGTGACGTTTGGCCTCTCGTGGGGCGACCGTTACTTCGACGACCGGCTGGGTATCGTGCTCTCGGGCAGTTTCCAGAATTTCAACCGCGGCACCGAGTCGCTCTTCTTCGAAGACAACATGCCGCAGAGCGAGTCGACGGTGCGTCTCTCGTCAATGCGGGAGCGCTTCTACTCCGAGATGAAGATGCAGTATGCCTTGCACCTGAAAAGCGATTTCCGCCTCAACAAGTACAATACTTTCTCGCTCTATGGCGTGTATGTGGGCAACAACTCAATGGGGGTGCGCGACAGCAAGATTACCGACCTCTCGCTCAACTATGCTCCCGAGAAGGGCAATTCGCTCGAAGAGTGGGAGACCCGTTCGGTTTTTGAACGGCAGAACATCGTCTCGTTCACCCTGCAAGGCGACCACCGGCTGGGTCGTGGTGTCGAGGCCGACTGGTCGCTCGTGTGGGCCAACGCCACCAACGATGCCCCCGACCGCACCTATGTCGTGCTCGAAAACGACCGCAACAACTACGTCGACAAGGTGCGTGCCGACCACATGGAGCGCCGCTGGGAGAGCAACAGCGACCGTGACCTCTCGGCAGCTGCCAACTTCGAATGGAAACACGATGAGGCTTTCGCTCCGATGTCGTTGAAGTGGGGCGGGCTCTACCGCGACAAACGCCGCACCAACGATTATGTGTCGTACCTTTTTACCCCCGACGGCCAGCAATATCAGGGGAGTGACTTCTCTGCCGTCACCGACATTGTGTGGAAGTTGCAGGCTTCGCAAGGTAGTGTGGGTCCGCTCGATTACGATGCCCATGAGCGCATCGGCGCGGCCTATCTCATGTATCGTCTCGGCGACGATGTGTGGAACGTCATTGCCGGCCTCCGCGCCGAGCACACCGACCAAGGCTACCACATGTATTACCCCAACTACAAGGACGACCCCGACGGCGGTCAGGTGTATTGGGATTTCCTGCCGTCGCTCCACCTCAAATATTCGCCCGTCGAGGCGATGAACCTGCGCCTCTCCTACTTCCGGTCGGTAAACCGTCCCGGTTTCTTCGAAGTCGTTCCCTATTCGATTATCAACGAAGACTACACTGAGTTCGGAAACAAAGACCTGAAACGGGCCCGCATCGACAATGTCGACCTGCGTTGGGAGTGGTTCCCCTCGGTTACCGACCAGGTGATGGTGGGCGTTTTCTACAAGAACATACAGGACCCTATCGAGTATGCCTATTACTCGGTCAACAACCGGCAGTTCGGTTACGGCCCGGCCAACCTGGGTAACGCCCGCAACGTGGGTGTCGAGGTCGATGTCATCAAATATTTCCGCTACATCGGCATCAAGGCCAACTACACCTACACCCATTCGCAGATTACCACCCCCAAGACACTCTATTCGCGTGAGAGCGGTTCGCTCCAACGCCTCTCGGTCGACCAGACCCGCCCGCTCGTAGGCCAGGCTCCGCATGTGGCCAACCTCTCGCTCCTTTATAAGAATGCCGAGAAAGGGTGGGACGCCCAACTCTCCTTCTCCTACACCGGTGAGAAGATGGCCGTCGTGTCGCACTATTACGAGGCCGACTACTGGGACAGTCCCGTCTTCTCACTCGATGCTTCGGTCGAGAAAAAGCTGGGTAAGTTCTCGCTTTACGCCAAGGCGACCAATCTGCTCAACACCCATTACAAACGCTACATCAAGACCACCAATGCCTATAACTACGACTTCCCGTCGCAGGGCCAGGACCGAACCCTTATTCGGGATAACTACTCCGGCATAGGATTCATGGTGGGCGTGCGCTATAAACTGTGATGACAAATCCATTTTCAAAATAGAAATTTTTCCAAAACCAATTTTTTTAAAGACATGAAACTGACAAAAATCATGGCAATGTTTTTTGCCGCAACCACTATCTTTGCAACCGCGTGCTCCGAGGAGGACAAGAACAACGACGGCATCGATTCCGGATCCAACAGCCTGCCCGGCAATGTTATCGTCTGGCCCAAAGACACCACGGTAACCCTTACCGACCACTTCCTCGTAGACGAAGGCCAGGTGCTTGTTGTCGAAGAAGGTGCGACCGTGATAGCGGCCAATACCGAGGTGAAACCCGAAATCGTCGTCCTCGGCAGCATGTACTGCCTGGGTACCGAAGAGAATCCCGTTACCTTCACCGTTGAAGCCTCGTCGAAGGGGAACCGCTTCTCCCGCAACTGGGGCGGCATCATCTGCGGATATGATTGTCCCGAACTGGTATTGCTCCATACCGTTGTCGAGTATGGAGGGGCATTGACGACCGAAAACTCGCTCTCGTTCCGCAATCAGCTCTTCAAGACAGAGACCGGCGAGGGTGTACCGGCTGTACACTTCTGCAACCCCGATGGTAAGATGTTGATTCAGAACTGTGTGTTCCGCAACAACGCCGAAGACCAGATTTACATCACCGGCGGTGAGTCGATTGTTTCCAACAACTATTTCATCTGCAACGGTGAAGAGGGTGGCGAAGCCATCAACTACAAGTCGGAGTGCAAGGCCGATATTGCCTATAACCTCATCTACGATGCCAATACCAACGGATTCAAACTCTCCAACTCGGGATTTACCAACGTACAGTCGCATCTCTATTGCTACAACAATACGATTGTGAACAGCGGCTGGCGTCGTCCCAAGAAAAAAGGTGGTTCAATATGGCTCGAAGAGGGTATCTATGCCGAGATGTACAACAACATGATTTACGACTGCCGCTGGGGTCTGAAACACGATACCGAGGCTTTTGAAGACGAGAAGTGCGTGATTACGCCCAACTACTATTTTGCCTCGACCGCCGAAGGCGTGGAACAGATGCAAGCCGATGAGAGTGAAGGTATTCTCAATGGTGCCAATGACATCATGAGCGCCACGGCCGGCGACAAAGACCCGCTCTTTGTGAACTTTACCCGCCAAAGCGACATTAACATCAATGTCGGTGCCAATGAGGCCGGCGCACCCCAAGAGTGGAACGATGCCTGGGATTTCCACCTCGCAGCAGGTTCACCGGCTCTCACCGGCGGTAACACCTCGTTTACCCGCCATTATGCCAATGGCCTGACCTTCGAGGGTCTCGAAGGTATCTATTCGCAGACGACCTTTGTTTCGCCCGCCCCCTCGGCCTTCTTCGGCGCTTTCGGAAGTAAATAACCATCATTCACTTGAAAAACCGTCTTATGAAAATCAAACATCTGTTTTATGCCCTTTTGCTGTCGGCCTGCTTTGCCGGCGCCGCTGTGGCTCAGACCTCGGTCGAAGTACCTGCCATAAGCGAAGAGGCCCACTCGTTCATCGTCGCCAATGACCTCGGCCGCAACGGCTATTACGAACAGAAACCCATTGCCGAGCTCATGGGGCAGTTGGCCGAAAATGTCGACATTGAGTTTGTCGCCGCTTTGGGTGACGTGCATCACTTTGAGGGCGTGGCTTCGGTCGACGACCCGTTGTGGCTCACCAACTACGAACTCATCTATGCACACCCCGAATTGATGATTGACTGGTATGCCATACTCGGCAACCACGAATATCGTGGTAATACCCAGGCTGTTCTCGATTACACCAAGGTGAGCCGTCGCTGGTCGACCGAGGGTCGTTACTACGCCATTGAGCAGGAAGCCGGCGACAACGAAAAGATGCTCCTTGTCTTTATCGATACCACCCCCCTCATCGACAAGTATCGCGAAGACAGTGAGAAGTATGCCGATGCCGGGAAGCAAAACATGAAAAAGCAACTCGACTGGATAGAGAAAACGCTGAAAAACAGCACGGCCAAATGGAAAATCGTGATGGGTCATCACCCGGTCTTTGCCGATACCTACAAAGACGAGTCGGAGCGCCGCGATATGCAGGAGCGCATCAAACCGCTGCTCGATGCCTACGGCGTAGACCTCTACCTGTGTGGCCATATACACAATTTCCAGCACATACGTCCTGCCGGCAGTGAGGTGCAGTATGTGGTCAATTCGTCGGGTTCGCTGGCGCGTGATGTCAAGCCCACCGAGGGGACGCTCTTTTGCAGTTCCGATGCCGGATTTTCGGTTGTCTCGGCCGACGATGATACTTTGACGTTGTATATGATAAACGCCGAAGGAAAGATTATATATAGTTTCTCGATAAAGAAATAATTACCATACTGTCGTGATAAGCGGAAAGGAATCCCCTTTCCAAAGGGAGAGGCGGCCTTGTGAAAGGTCGCCTCTCTTGGTTTCTAACGGGAACTTTGTTCCTTGTCGTTTCATGCGGCTATCTCATGCCCAAAATGATGCCGAGGACATAGGGTATGAGCCAAAAGGCCCACACGAAAACGCTGAATTTGCTGAAATTGCGTTTTGCCTTCATGCTACCTTTCCAATAGGTGAGAATGGCCCACAAGGCGTGTACCGCCATGAGAAAGAGTGCGGCGGCTCCGGTAATGCCGTGTAATACATCTTTGTTTACCGGGTCGTTCATCTCGGTCATCAGGGCTGTGCCGAAGGAGTCGGCACATAGTCCCAGCAAGAAGAAAACGATGTGCCACAGGCGTAAACGTTTTTCGATGCGTTCACCCCATGTGCCGATGGAATAAAAGACAAGGGCCAATGTCATGCTTACAATGGCTAATCCTAAAAGTGCGTTCATAATATGGGTCGAAAGAATCGCCCGAGATTGAAACCGGGCGATTCGCATTGTTAATAATGAGTGTGTTGTCGGAATTGTAGGGGGTGATTATTTGCCCAAGGCTTTTTCTACGGCTTCGTCGATGGCTTTCCCGTGCAGGTCGCGGGCGATGATGTTGCCTTCGGGTGAGAAAAGGATTACTTGCGGAATGCCGGTGAAGCCATAGATGTTGGCCGGAATGTCTTGTGCGTCGATGATTTGCGGCCAAGGCATCTGTTCTTCTTCCAGTGCTTTGAGGGTGGCTTCCCGTTTATCCCATACGGCAACACTCACAACCTCGAAGTTCTCTCCTCCATATTCTTTGTAGAGCTCTTTGATGCCGGGTATGCCGCCACGGCAGGGAGCGCACCACGATGCCCAGAAATCGACCAGGACATATTTGCCTTTGCCCACATAGTCGGAGAGCGAAACGGGGGTACCGTCGATATTGCCGTTCTCGATGGTGAAGTCGATGAAGCGGCTGCCGGGACGGTTGGCTTTCATGCCGTTATTTACGTTTACCGATTTTTGTATGACGGCACTTTCCTTGATGCTGGCGGGAACATGGCTCAGAGCCTCGTCAAATTCGTCGGTGCCTATGGCGTAACTCAGCCATTCAGAGGCGCAATAATCTCCCACGGAGGTCCCGGCATATTCCAGGGCGGCTTCTTTGTAAATCATGCGCAAGGTGTCGTTGCAAGCTGCGCTGATGCCGTCGCGTGTTTTTTCGAAGTCGGGTTTTTTGGCGTCGAGGGCAAGGATTTGGAATGTGGTCGAAAATTGCAACGAGATGTCGCGGGCCTTTATGTTGATGAGGGAATCGTTTTGCTCGGTGCCGCTGGTCTCATAAATGATGTTGAATACCGGGTTGATCGAGAGTCTTATCTCTCCCGGTTCAATGATGAGAATGGCCGATTTGCCGTCGCCATAGTTGGCCTGGGCGACGTAGCTTTTACTGATTTCACCCTCGAACAGGGCTTTCCCGTCGGTAAAGACAGTGCTGTCGACGACTTCATTGGTGAAGTAGTTGAGCAGGACGATGGGGGTGTTGTCCGCGACGTTTTCGTAGTCGACAGCGACCCGATAAGGTTTGCTGCATGCTGTGAGCAGTAGTGCCGAGGCAAAGATAAATAGAGCTTTTTTCATGATGTGATGATGTTTTTTTTGAGGAGAGGGCGGCTCTGTTTAGGGATCCATACCCTCTCGGTGTTATTCATTGGGTTACTTTTCCAGGGTGGAGGCGATGAATTGTTTCATGCTATCGCCGCGCAGGTCGCGGGCAAGAATGGTGCCGTCGGGCCCGAAGAGCATGATTTGGGGTATGCCGCTGATGCCGTAGAGGTTGGTCGGTATCTGTCCCGCGTCGATGATTTGCGGCCACGGCAACTGTTCCTCTTCGATGGCTTTGAGCGTATCGTCGCGTTTATCCCATACGGCGACACTCACGATTTCGAAGTTTTCACCGGCAAATTGCTTGTAAATCGCTTTCAGGTTGGGTGTCTCGGCACGGCACGGGCCGCACCACGATGCCCAGAAATCGACCAGCACATATTTGCCTTTGCCCACATAGTCGGAGAGGGAGACCGACGTCCCGTCGATGTTGCCGTTGATGATGGTGAAGTCTGTAAACATCGAGCCGACTTTGGTCGCATTCAATTTTTTGTTCTCATCGATGCAGCGTGCTATCATCGGGTATTTGAGGTCGTCGCTGGTGACGAGAGCCGCGGTTTTGTCAAATTCGTCGCCGCCGACCAGCATGTTGAGCCAGTTGGCCAATGCGTAGGTGGCTACGCGACTGCCCGGCATGGCTTCGACGTAATGGGCCGAGATGGTGCCGAAAGCCTCCATCATCTCTTTTTGCAGGGCAATGTCTTGTTCTTCTGTGCCGGTGCCGCTTTCGGCCAGGGCCTGATGGCGGGCAAAGAATTTTTCTTGTATTTCCTTGACGTCGGAGTAGAAACTTTGCAGGGAGTCATTTTGCGGGGTTCCCGCAACGGTCCAGTTTGGAGGGTCGATGGTGATATTTCCCCCTTCGAGAATGAAGACGGCGCTTTCGCCATATGGGGAGTCGACAAAGAGCTGGCAGAGCTTGGCGTCGTTGCATCTCCCTTTGAAGATGGCTTTGTCATTGCTTACGACGACGCTGTCCATGGGCTTTTCGGTCGTAAGGTCGATGATAAATGCCTGTTTGCCGTTGCTGGTGGCATCGCATTTGACGGTGACGGTGTACTGCGGGGTGCAGGCCGAGAAGAGCAGCAGGGCGAGTCCCCCGATGAAACCTTTGGCCGCTTGTGTCCGTAGGGAAAGAATGGTCTTCACGGGTATGGGAATTAGTTTTCGGTTTCGATGTTCTTGTTTGAGTCGGTGTTTTCGTCGGAGAGGGAGTTCCAGCCTTGTGCGCGGAGCTCTATTTCGTTGCCGTCGCGGGTAATCATGTAGAGCCCCAGCGACGGAGCGGTGATGTGTCCGATGATGTGCACGCCGGGAATGGCGGCTACGTCGTCGTGGCAGCCGAGCGGGACGGTGAAGAGGAGCTCATAGTCTTCCCCTCCGTTGAGGGCGGCGGTGACGAGGCTCATGTTGAACTCTTCGGCCATGACGGCTGTCTGGTAGTCGATGGGTATGCGCTCTTCGTAGATGCGGCAACCGGTGTGGCTCTGCCGGCAGATGTGGAGCAGCTCCGAGGAGAGCCCGTCGGAGATGTCCATCATGGCCGTGGGCACGATGTTGCGTTTGGCCAGTTCGGCGATGATGTCTTTCCGGGCTTCGGGTTTGAGTTGGCGTTCGAGAATGTACTCTTTGCCTTCGAATGCGGGGGTGAAGTCTTGTTCTCCCGCAAAGATTTTTTTTTCGCGTTCGAGCAGTTGCAGCCCCATGTAGGCGGCGCCGAGGTCTCCGCTCACGCAGATGAGGTCGTTTTCCCTGGCTCCGTTGCGGTACACGATTTTGCCCTCATCTCCTTCTCCGATGCAGGTGATGCTGATGGTGAGGCCGGTCATCGAGGCCGAGGTGTCGCCGCCGACGAGGTCGACGCCGTAGATGTCGCAGGCCAGGCGGATTCCGGCATACAACTCTTCCAGGTCTTCGACCGAGAATCGCTTGGAGATGCCCAGCGACACGGTAATCTGTCGGGGCTGGCCGTTCATGGCGTAGATGTCGGAGAAGTTGACCACGGCCGATTTGTATCCGAGGTGTTTGAGGGGGACGTAGGTGAGGTCGAAGTGTATGCCTTCGAGCAGGAGGTCGGTGGTGACCAATACGCGTTTCTTGTCGTAGTCGAGCACGGCGGCGTCGTCGCCCACGCCTTTGAGCGAGGAGCTGTTGCGCAAGGGGGCCTCTTTTGTCAGGTGGTGTATGAGACCGAACTCACCGAGTGTGGCGATGTCGGTCTGTGGCTTATGTTCCATGAGGATTCGGGTTAGGTAGTAGGATTGTTTATGCGATTTCTTCGATGAGTTGGCGCATGATGAGGGTCATGCGGGGTTGGGCTTCGGCGGCGGCTTTTTGCACCTCTTCGTGAGAGCATTTTACGATGTCGCCGAAGCCGCCGAGGTCGGTGATGACCGATATGGCGAAGACCTCCATGCCGCCGTGATGGGCGACGATGACTTCGGGCACGGTCGACATGCCCACGGCGTCGCCGCCGATGACGCGGTAGTAGCGGTATTCGGCCGGAGTCTCGAACGAGGGCCCTTGTGTGCCCACATACACGCCCTCCTGCACTTCGATGCCGTTGCGGCGGGCTATTTCCTTGGCTTTTGCGATGAGGCGGGGGGTGTAGGCTTCGCTCATGTCGGGGAAGCGCGGACCTCTCTGTTCATCGTTCTTCCCGCGCAGGGGGTTGTCGGGAAACGTGTTGATGTGGTCGGTGATAATCATGAGGTCGCCCACTTTGAAGCGGGGATTCATGCCTCCGGCGGCGTTTGACACAAAGAGCGTTTTTACGCCTAATTCCTGCATGACCCGCACCGGAAAAGTGACCTGTTGCATGGTGTACCCTTCGTAGTAGTGAAAGCGTCCCTGCATGGCAAGAATCCTGCGGTGCCCGAGGTTGCCGACGATGAGTTTGCCGCTGTGACCTTCGACGGTCGAGAGGGGGAAGTTGGGAATTTCGGCGTAGGGGAGTTCTTGTTTACAGTCGATGTGTCCGGCCAGTTCGCCCAGTCCGGTACCCAAAATGATGGCGGTGGAGGGAATTTCTCCGAATTTGGCGGCAATGTAGGCCGCCGTTTCTTTGATGGGGTCGAGCATGGTTGTGCGGTTATAGGTTATTTTTTCTTTTGAATTACATGGCGACGGAAACGGACGACAGACTCTTTGATTTGATTGTTGAATGCCGTTTCCTGTTCGAGCATGAAGTGTATGCGCAGGGGCAGGTAATAGAGGTGGCTTTTGAGCAGAGAGGGTACGCGCGGACAGTCGAGCAGCCGGGCGGCATCTTTCTCGGTGACGATGACATGCCCGCGCCCCCCGCTTTCGACCGAGGTGGCAATCCATTTCTCGATTTTGCGTAATTCTCGGGAGGTGAACTCGTGGTGGTCGCCAAAGCTCCACAACCGGGTATGCGGCGTGAACCGGCTGATGTATTCGGCAAAGAGACCGGGCGAGGCGATGCCGGCGACAAGAAGTGTTTCGCCCGGTGTGTCGCGTAATTGTTCGACGGTGACGCGGGTGGGATTTTCGGTCGGGAACACGGCTTTGAGCTCGTCATAATGCAATCCCGTGAAATAGAGGCTTTGGTAAGGGTAGAGGTTGAGGTGCTTGGCCAGCAGCCGGTAGTCGATGGGTTTGAGGGCCTCGGGGCATTTGGTGACGATGACGATGTTGGCGCGCGATTTTTCCACGACCGGCTCTCTGAGTCGACCCACGGGGAGGAGCTTGTCTTCATATATCATACGCTCGTAGCTGGTGAGGAGTATCGACGTCGAAGGGGTCACAAACCGGTGTTGGTAGGCGTCGTCGAGCAGCACGATGTCGATGCCGTGGGTTTGCTCGGTGAGTTTGCGAATGCCCCGTCGGCGATTGGCGTCGACCGCCACGGTGACGGTGGGAAATTTATGTTTGATTTGGAGCGGTTCGTCACCTACTTCGGCGGCCGTCGACGTCATGGTGACCAACTTGAAACCGCGCGTGTGCCGTTTGTATCCACGGCTGAGGACGGCTACTCGGTAGGAGGCATCGGAGAAGGTGCGTATGAGATGTTCGATGTGAGGGGTTTTCCCGGTACCGCCTACCGTGATGTTGCCCACGCTGATGACGGGAACATCGAAACTCTCCGAGGAGAGAATGTTCCAGTCGAAGAGCCGGTTGCGGAACCATACGATTACCCCGTAGAGCCATGCCAGGGGGGCGAGTAGCGGATAATATTTTATGCCGGAAGATTCCTGTCGATTGTTCATGCCGTTCTGCTTTTAGAAATACAACACGCAATGGCACGCTTTTGTGCCCGTAACTCTTAGCAAAGATAGAACATTTTTGTCAAAATGCCAACCTGTTGCGAGGGATATTCATATAAGAAGAAAAAGTCGGGCCCGAAGTGTGAATAAATCTTTTGAAAGTACAAAAAAATCAGTCTTTCCAGTCGGTTTTTGGAGAAATAATTTGTGTGGCTGCATTTTATTCTGTTACTTTGAAGCACTTTTGAGGAAAGAGGTTTTTGCCTCCCTTTTTTCGAAGCCTTGACAAAGAGGTTTCGATGTTCTTATTTTTGATTGCGAAACATTGAATAACAAAGAATTAGCTTGATATTATAGGTGAAATGAATTTATCCTTGTTAGTAGTCGTTTTCCTTACCGGCATTGTGCTGGTGACCGCAGCCCTGCTCATCGCATGGCTCATCTCACCCCGCTCGTATAACAGGCAGAAAGGAGAAGCCTATGAGTGCGGTATTCCCACACACGGAACGTCGTGGATGCAATTTAAGGTGGGATATTATCTGTTTGCCATTCTGTTTTTGATGTTCGACGTCGAGACGGTACTTCTGTTTCCGTGGGCAGTCATTGTCCGTGACTTGGGAGTCGCCGGCTTGGTGAACATTTTGTTTTTCTTGATAATCCTTGTCTTGGGTCTTGCCTATGCTTGGAAGAAAGGAGCGTTGGAATGGAAATGAAAAAACCGAAAATAAAATCGATGCAATACGAGGACTTCAAAGACAACGAGTCTCTCGAAAAAATGGTGGAGGAGCTCCGTGCCAACGGTACCAACGTGGTAGTGGGAGTCCTCGACGATGTCATCAATTGGGGCCGGTCCAATTCCCTCTGGCCGCTTACGTTCGCTACCAGCTGCTGCGGTATCGAATTCATGTCAGTGGGAGCTGCGCGCTATGACATGGCGCGATTCGGGTTCGAGGTGGCCCGTGCCAGTCCGCGTCAGGCCGACTTTATCATGGTCGCCGGCACGATAGTACATAAAATGGCCCCCGTACTCAAACGTCTCTACGACCAGATGGCCGAACCCAAATATGTGATTGCCGTCGGCGGTTGCGCCGTATCGGGCGGTCCTTTCAAAAACTCTTACCATGTGCTCAACGGGGTGGGAGAGATACTCCCCGTCGATGTGTACATACCCGGTTGCCCGCCCCGTCCCGAGGCCATGCTCTATGGTATGATGCAGTTGCAGCGCAAAGTAAAACTCGAAAAGTTCTTCGGCGGCGTGAACCGTCAGGAACAAAAACCGATAGAAGAATCCGAAGATTAACCTCCTGATAAGATTACCTTTGATGGCAAATATACAAGAAAAGATAACCGCCTTCCTTCCGGAAGTTGTTTTTGAAGAAGGCCAATATCCGACCTTTACCGTCCCGACCGGAAAAATGCCGGCTTTGGCTCGTTACCTGCATGATGACGAGGAGCTGCAATTCGACAATCTCGCCGCTCTTGTCGGCATGGATTGGGGCGAGACCCTCGGCGTGGTCTATTATCTCAACTCGGTGAAGTATAACCACTGGGTGATTCTCAAAGCCGTGGCGGCCGACCGCAAAGACCCCCTGCTCTACACGGTGAGCGATGTGTGGGCAAACGCCAATTTCGAAGAACGCGAAGTCTACGATTTCTATGGCATACGTTTTATCGGTCACCCCGACATGCGCCGTATCTTCCTGCGTGAAGACTGGAATGGTTTTCCCATGCGCAAGGACTATGACACCAGCCGCGAAAACAACCCCATACCCGAAACCAACGAAGAGTGCTCCGATACGACCGTGGCACTGGCTCTTGGTGCCGACGGGAAGGTCGAAAAGAAAGTCGTGGACATTTTTGACAAAAACGACTACATCGTCAATATCGGCCCGCAGCACCCCGCCACGCACGGCGTATTGCGTTTCCGCACTTCGCTCGAAGGAGAGATCATCAAGAAAATCGACGTGCATTGCGGCTACATACACCGCGGTATCGAGAAATTGTGGGAAGGAATGACCTACCCGCAAACGCTCCACATGACCGACCGTCTCGATTACCTCTCGGCACATCAAAACCGCCATGCCCTGTGCATGTGCATCGAAGACGCCCTGCAACTCGAAGTTCCCCAGCGCGCACAATATATCCGCACGATGATGGACGAGTTGATGCGTATCTCGTCGCACTTGCTCTTCTTCTCGACCCTCTGCATGGACCTCGGTGCCCTTACGGCCTTCTTCTATGGCTTCCGTGAACGAGAGCTTGTACTCGACATCTTCGAGGAGACCTGCGGTGCCCGCATGTCGATGAACTACAATACCATAGGCGGTGTCATGGCCGACATTCACCCCGACTTCCAACGCAAGGTCAAGGAGTTCATCAAAATCATGCCGGCCCGTCTGAAAGAGTATAATCAGGTATTTACCGGCAACGTCATAGCCCGCAACCGTATGATCGGCGTAGGACATCTCTCGCTCGAAGATGCCATACGTTACAACGCCACCGGACCCACCGGCCGTGCCTCGGGCTGGGCTTGCGACGTGCGCAAACGCACCCCTTATGCCGCATACGACAAGGTGCAATTCGACGAAGTGCTGTCGCACGAGGGCGATTCCTATGCCCGTTACAATGTGCGACTTGCCGAAATCGAGCAGTCGCTGCACATTCTCGAACAACTCGTCGATAATATCCCCGAAGGCGATTATGCCGTGAAGACCAAACCCATCATCAAAGTACCCGAAGGCCGCTACTTCAAGCAAGTCGAAGCCTCCCGCGGTGCATTCGGCATCTATCTCGAAAGCCGGGGCGACAAGACACCCTATCGCCTCAAAGTGGTATCGCCGGGCTTTGCCCTCGTGGGGGTTGTCGACCACCTCGTGCGGGGTGCGAAAATCGCCGACCTCATCACCATCGGTGGCTCGCTCGACTATGTGGTGCCCGACATCGACCGTTGAAACATACACACAGAAACCTTATTAAGTAGAACAAAATAACCTGCAACAATATGTTCGATTTCTCGATAGTAACACAATGGATTGACTCTTTCCTGAGAGAGTATATGCCCGAGTGGGGCGCCCTCTTGATTGAATTTGTCTTGATTGGAGTCGCCCTCCTGTTGCTATATGCACTTATCGCTTTGGCATTGATTTACGGCGAACGTAAAATCTGTGCCTTCTTCCAATGCCGTCTCGGCCCCAACCGTGTAGGCCCTTATGGAATATTCCAAAGTGTCGCCGATATGGTCAAAATCCTCATCAAGGAGCTTATTACCATCAAGCGTAGTGACCGGTTCCTTTTCAATCTGGCCCCCTATTTGGTGATACTTGCTTCGATGCTCACCTTCGGGTGCATGCCTTTCGGTCGTGGATTGCAAGTGCTCGACTTCAATATCGGCGTATTCTTCATCATGGCCGTCTCTTCGATAGGTGTGTTGGGAATCCTGTTGGCCGGCTGGTCGAGTAACAACAAGTTCACCCTCATCGGTGCCATGCGAAGCGGCGCCCAGATGGTAAGTTATGAGCTTTCCATCGGCCTCTCGATGCTTTCGGTCGTGGTGTTTGCCGGTACGATGCAGACCTCGCAACTCATCGAGTTGCAAAGCCGTGGCTGGTTTATCTTCACCGGTCACATACCCATGCTCATAGCCTTCATCATCTACCTCATCGCCGGAACGGCCGAGACCAATCGCGGCCCGTTTGACCTTCCCGAGGCAGAGTCGGAGCTCACCGCCGGTTATCACACCGAGTATTCGGGAATCCACTTCGGATTCTACTATTTGGCCGAGTACCTCAATATGTTTATCGTCTCGGGTATTGCCAGCCTGCTCTTCCTGGGCGGTTGGATGCCCTTGCACATCGGAGGCTGGGACGCATTCAACCAGGTCATGGATTATATCCCCTCGATTATCTGGTTCTTTGGCAAGACCGCCGTGGTGATGTTTATCATCATGTGGTTCAAGTGGACGTTCCCCCGTCTGCGTATCGACCAGTTGTTGAGCCTCGAATGGAAATATCTGGTACCCATAGGATTTGTCAACCTCCTGCTCGTGGTGCTGATAACCATCTTTGGCATACACTTCTAAGAAAAAATACATAATGCAATAAAATAGCCATATGAAAGACAATATCGGATACATTTCACAAGTCATCGGCCCTGTTGTCGATGCTACTTTCGACGGCGAAGGCGCACAATTACCCCCCATTTACAATGCGCTGAAAATACAACGTCCCGATGGGTCTGACCTGATTGTTGAGGTCGAGCAGCACATCGGTGAACACTCTGTCCGCTGCGTTGCCATGGACACTACCGACGGCCTCACCCGGGGCATGAAAGTGGTCGACTTGCAGCGTCCCTTGGCTATGCCTACCGGCAATCAGGTCAAAGGCCGACTCATGAATGTCATGGGCAATGCCATCGACCACCTCTCACCCCTCGATTACAAAGATGTGGCACCCATTCACCGTGCGGCTCCGCGTTTCGAAGACCTCTCCATCAATACCGAGATGCTCTATACCGGTATCAAGGTCATCGACTTGCTCGAACCCTATTCCAAAGGTGGTAAAATCGGTCTTTTCGGTGGTGCCGGTGTGGGCAAGACGGTGCTCATCATGGAGATGATTCACAACATAGCCAAAGGGCACAACGGATTTACCGTCTTTGCCGGTGTGGGTGAGCGTACCCGTGAAGGCAACGACCTGTTGCGTGAAATGATCGA
This sequence comes from Candidatus Caccoplasma merdavium, assembly GCA_018715595.1. Classification (NCBI taxonomy): domain Bacteria; kingdom Pseudomonadati; phylum Bacteroidota; class Bacteroidia; order Bacteroidales; family Bacteroidaceae; genus Candidatus Caccoplasma; species Candidatus Caccoplasma merdavium. The sequence continues at coordinate 42,229 of DVLI01000025.1, forward strand.
ATCGGGTGTCATCAACTATGGCGACGAATTTAAAAAGGATATGGAAGAGGGGCATTGGAACCTCTCCAAAGTCGATATGGAGAAACTCTCGAATTCTCATGCCACGCTGGTCTTCGGCCAAATGAACGAGCCGCCGGGAGCCCGTCTGCGTGTAGCCCTTTCGGGTCTTACCGTCGCAGAAAACTTCCGTGACTCGGGCGATGGCGGAAAAGAGATTCTTTTCTTCATCGACAACATTTTCCGTTTCACCCAGGCCGGTTCGGAAGTGTCGGCCTTGTTGGGACGTATGCCTTCGGCCGTGGGTTACCAGCCGACCTTGGCTTCGGAGATGGGCGCCTTGCAGGAACGTATCACCTCGACCAAGTACGGTTCGATTACCTCGGTACAAGCCATTTATGTGCCGGCCGACGACTTGACCGACCCGGCTCCCGCCACCACGTTCAGCTTCCTCGATGCCACCACGGTGCTCAGCCGTAAGATTGCCGAGCTGGGTATCTACCCTGCCGTCGACCCCCTCGAATCGACTTCGCGTATCCTCGACCCGCTCATCATCGGAGAGGACCACTACAATACCGCACAAGCCGTGAAACAGCTGTTGCAACACTACAACGAGTTGCAGGACATCATCGCCATCATGGGTGTCGATGAGCTCTCCGACGAAGACAAGTTGGTTGTGGCACGCGCCCGTCGCGCGCAACGCTTCCTCTCGCAGCCGTTCCACGTTGCCGAGCAGTTTACCGGCCTGCCCGGCGTGATGGTTCCTCTTGAAGAGACCATTCGCGGTTTCAAGATGATTCTCAATGGCGAGATGGACAAGTATCCCGAGCAGGCTTTCCTCAACGTGGGTACCATCGACGAAGCCATCGCCAAAGGCGAAAAAATGCTGCAACAAGTACAAGGTAATTAATTTGTTAAAACGTCTGCACCATGACACTCGAGATTATTTCCCCCACCGGAATCCTTTTCCAAGGCGAAGCAACTCGCGTTACCTTGCCGGGGACTGTCGGTTCTTTCACCGTGTTGCAAGACCATGCTTCTCTGCTCTCGACCCTCAAAGCCGGAGAGTTGGAGTATGAAAGCGACGGTGAAGTAAAAACCTTGACGGTTGAAGGCGGATTTGTAGACGTAAACAACAACCGTGTTGTTGTGTGCCTCAAATAAGCCGAAGCTTACGATAAAAAACCAACCAGAGATGAAAAAATATATGTTCCATCGTATCGCCTTGCTCCTTGCCTTGGCTTTTGCCATCGCCCCCGTGGCCAACGCGGCCGAGGAAGGGGAAGAGCAGGCTTTCGACGCCAAAGAGATCATATTCGAGCATGTGCTCGATAATTACGGTTGGGAAGTGCCATTCTCTCACAGCACTCGCATACCGTTGCCCGTCATCGTGCGCGACAAGGACGGAAATTGGAGCGTGTTCGGCTCTCACCGCGTCATGCACGGGGAGACTTATGAGGGCTATTACGTTGCCTCCGACGGCGATTTCAAGGGAAAGGTCGTGACTCGCGATGAGGCGGGAAACGAATATCGCCCGTTCGACATCTCGATTACCAAGAACGTGGCGGCACTTTTTATCACGGCCTTGCTGTTGTGTGTCTGCTTCATACCCATGGCGCGCTGGTACCGTCGTCACCCCAACGGGGCACCCCGCAAGTGGTTCGGGTTTATGGAACTGGTTTTTGACATGCTCTACAACGACCTCATAAAGCCGGTGCTTGGAGCCGATTCTCGTCGGTATGCTCCCTATCTGCTGACGGTATTCTTCTTCATCTTCTTCATGAATATTCTCGGCCTGATGGTGATTTTCCCGGCCGGAGCCAACCTCACGGGCAATATTTCCATCACGATGGTTTTGGCCTTGTGCACATTCTTGGTTGTGAACCTGACCGGGACCAAGCATTATTGGAAAGACCTTTTCTGGCCCGAGGTACCCATGTGGATGAAGTGTCCCGTGCCGTTGATGCCCATCATCGAAATCTTCGGAGCCTTCACCAAACCGGTGGCTCTCATGATACGTCTCTTTGCCAATATGCTGGGCGGTCACCTCATCGTGTTGGTACTCATCTCGCTGATATTCATCTTCGGCTCCATGGGCGCGGCTGTGCTCACGGGAACGACAGTTATCTCGGTCTTCTTCTCGCTGTTCATGATGCTGCTCGATGTGCTTATCAGTTTCATTCAAGCCTATGTGTTCACCATCCTCTCCACCATATTCATCAGCTTGGCCCGCGTGAAGGGAGAGTCGTCACACGAATCACCCGTGAAAGAATAAAGAAAAAAATAGTATAACCCCTTAAAATGTAAAGTTATGTTAGCAATGATTTTGTTACAAGCCGCTGCCTCAGCCGCAGCATTTGCAAAAGTAGGTGCCTGCCTTGGCGCCGGTCTCGCCGCTATTGGCGCCGGTCTTGGTATTGGAAAAATCGGTGCGTCGGCCATGGAATCTATCGCTCGCCAACCTGAGTCATCGAATGATATCCGTGCCAACATGATTGTGATTGCAGCCCTCGTCGAAGGTGTTGCCCTCTTCGCTATCATTGTTTGTTTGCTGGCAATCTTCTTATAATACAAAAAAATAGACACCATGGAACTGTTTACTCCCGAATTCGGATTGGTATTCTGGATGTTCCTTGTGTTTGTCATTCTCTTTGTGATATTGGCAAAATATGCATGGCCTGCCATCATGAACAGCGTCGACGCTCGAGCCGACCTCATCGATAAAGGCGTAGCCTATGCGCAGGAAGCCAAAAGCCAGCTCGAACATGCGACCGAAAATGCCCAGGTTCTTATCGGGGAAGCCCAGCAGAAACAACTCGAAATCTTGCGGGAAGCTGCCCAAATGAAGAGCCAAATCATCGAGGAAGCCCGCCAGGCAGCGACCGTCGAAGCCAAGAAAATCATCGATGCCGCCAATGTGTCGATAGAATTGGCCCGCAAGGAGTCGGAACGGCAATTCCGTCAGCAAGTCAGTGACTTCGCTTTGCAGATAGCCGAGAAGCTGATGCGGAAAGAACTGGCCGGAGACAAACAACAAGCTGAGTTGGTCGACAAACTATTAAGTGATATCGAGAATAAAAACTAATACAATATGAACGAAGGACTTATTGCCCGCCGATATGCCAAGGCTTTGCTCAAATATGCGCAAGAGAAGGACAAGACCCTTCCCGTATATGAAGCCGCTCGGCAAGTAGAAGCGAGTTTCATCGCCCGTCCCGATTTGCAGGAAGCGCTGCTCAACCCGGTGCTCAGTGCAGGCGAGAAAGAGGCGTTAATGCTCTCTGCTGCCGGTGTCGATGCCGCTTCTTCGGAAGAATACCTTCGTTTTGCACGTCTGCTTCTGCATGAGCGTCGCGAAGACCATCTGCGCCAAATCATGCTCATGTACCAAAAGATTTATCGCGACGTGAACCATATTGTCAGAGCCCAAATCATAACGGCTGCCCCTCTCGACAAGAAGATTCTTTCTCGCATCGAAGCCATCATCGAGCAACACTGCCCCAGTGCCCGCTTGGAGTTTGAACACATGGTCGACCCCGGAATCATCGGCGGTTTTGTGTTGAACGTCGGCGGTGAGCAGCTCGACGCTTCCCTCGAAAAAGAACTGAAACAATTGCGGTTAAAATTAATAAACAGCAAAACACGATTATGATTAAACCAAGTGAGATTTCAGATATATTGAAACAGCAACTCGAAGAGGTCGACTCGAAGGTCTCTTTCGAAGAAGTCGGTACCGTGCTTGACGTCGGCGACGGTGTTGCCCACGTTTTCGGTCTCGACAACGTCAGTTCGAGTGAGCTCGTCGAGTTTGAAAACGGTGTGCGCGGTGTGGCCATGAACCTCGAAGAGAGCAACGTCGGTGTCATCTTGATGGGTGCCGACAGCAATACCGTAAAAGAGAACATGACCGTGCGTCGCACCGGCAAGATAGCCTCTATTCCCGTAGGCGATGGCTTGATAGGTCGTGTTATCAATACCCTGGGTGACCCTATCGACGGTGCCGGCCCCATTACCGGTGAAACCCTCACGTTGCCCCTCGACCGGAAAGCTCCCGGTGTGATTTTCCGTCAGCCCGTGAACCAGCCGTTGCAGACCGGTATCAAGGCTGTCGACGCCATGGTGCCCATCGGACGCGGACAGCGCGAGTTGATTATCGGTGACCGCCAGATCGGCAAGACATCGATTGCCATCGATACCATTATCAACCAACGTAAAAATTTTCTCGCCGGAGACCCTGTATACTGCATCTATGTCGCCATCGGACAGAAAGCCTCTTCGGTAGCCACCTTGGTCAACACCCTGCGTGAACACGGTGCCATGGACTATACCATCGTGCTGGCTGCCAATGCCTCCGACTCGGCGTCGATGCGCTATTATGCTCCCTTTGCCGGAGCCACCATCGGTGAGTATTTCCGCGACAGCGGCCGTCATGCCCTTGTCGTGTATGACGACCTCTCGAAACAGGCCGTGGCCTACCGTGAAATTTCGCTTATCTTGCGCCGACCCTCAGGACGTGAGGCTTACCCCGGAGATATTTTCTACCTCCACTCGCGTCTATTGGAGAGAGCCGCCAAGATTATTGCCAATGATGCGGTTGCCGCTACGATGAACGACCTGCCCGAAGCGCTGAAACCTATTGTCAAAGGTGGCGGTTCGCTCACGGCACTTCCCATCATCGAAACCCAGGCCGGTGACGTTTCGGCCTATATCCCGACCAACGTCATCTCCATTACCGACGGTCAGATATTCCTCGAAACGGGCCTCTTCAACCAAGGTATGCGTCCCGCCATCAACGTCGGTATCTCGGTATCGCGTGTCGGTGGCAACGCCCAAGTCAAAGCCATGAAGAAGGTGGCCGGTACCTTGAAAATCGACCAGGCCCAATATCGTGAGCTCGAAGCCTTCACCAAGTTCGGCGGTGACCTCGACCCCGTAACCGCCATGGTTATCGACAAAGGCCGCAAGAACAGCATGTTGCTGGTGCAACCCCAGTACACGCCCATGCCTGTCGAGGAAGAAATCGCCGTTGTCTATTGCGGTACCCGCGGCCTGTTGGCCGATGTGCCCGTAGAAAATGTGGCTGAGTTTGAGAAATATTTCCTCGAAATATTACGCGGTCGTCACGAGCAAGACGTTCTTACCCCGTTGCGTGAAGGAAAACTTACCCCCGAGGTCGAGACCATCTTGAAAGAAACAGCCCAAGAAGTAGTGAAACGCTTTAAGAAATAATCTGCTATGTCGACAATGCGCGAGTTGAAGGGAAGAATCGGCTCGGTAGAGTCTTCCCAGAAAATCACCGGTGCCATGAAGATGATTTCATCGGCAAAGTTGCGTAAAGCCGAGCAGGCTTTGCGTGGCATGGCACCCTACCGGGAACAGTTGCAGTTGACCATCAACAATCTTCTCGAAGCCGACCGCGACTACGAGTCGCCCCTGACACAACAACGTCCTGTGCACCGGGTGGCCATCGTCCTGCTGGCTTCCGACGAGGGATTGTGCGGCGCTTACAACTCCAATCTCTACAAAGCCCTGCTTGCCCGCATCACCGAGTTGCATGCCGAGTTTTCCAGACAACTTGCCATCGACGTCTATCCCGCCGGGAAAAAAGTCGTTTCGGCCGTGAACCGCACGGTCGGGATAACCTCTTGCCGGCGAGATGGCTTCCACGCCAAAAGCACGCCCGATGAGTTGAAACAGTTCATCGGCGAGATGACCCGAGCGTTTCTCGATGGGACCTATGACCGCGTAGAGTGCATCTATACCCACTATAAGAGCATGGCCTCTCAAATCGTCAAGACGCGTACCCTGTTGCCTGTCAGTATCGAGGCCACGTCTGTTGCCAAAGCTCCCGCCCGGGTTACCCCCTATATCTATGAGCCGGGCAGTGCCGCCATTTTCGAGACGGTGTTGCCCCTCTTTGTCAATGCTTCGTTTATCGAAGCCTGCCTGCAAAGCCGCACGTCGGAGCAGGGCGCCCGCATCATTGCCATGCAGACCGCCAGTGACAATGCCGGCAAGTTGCTCGATGAGTTACGCATCGAATACAACAAGTTGCGCCAGCAAGGCATTACAAACGAACTGCTCGACATCGTCGGCGGTTCGGTCAGATAAAACCAGACAACCAAACAAAAAGTACCGGGTTCCGGCCTGGTACTTTTATATGTAAAAACGAAAAAAAGAAAGAGCTACATTACCATTTATGGAAAGTTTAAAAAATTACTTTGTCAATTTCTGGAAAGGACTGTGGAGTCTTCTCGTGGGAATGAAAGTAACAGGCACCGAGTTTGTTACGCCGAAAGTGACCGAGCAATATCCCGAGAATCGTGAGACGTTGCATATTGCCGACCGTTTCAGAGCCACTCTTACGCTCAAATTCGACGCCGAAGGTCAACACAAATGTATCGCGTGCGGTATTTGTCAGATGAACTGCCCCAACCACACCATACAGGTCATCTCCAAGAAAGTCGAGACCGAAGACGGGAAATCCAAACGGGTGCTCGACGACTATATCTATGACCTGGGCAGTTGCGTCTTCTGCCAGCTGTGCGTAAATACCTGTCCGCATGACGCGCTCGAATTTACCAACGAGTTCGAACAAGCCGTCTTCGACCGCACCAAACTGGTAAAGCATCTCAACCGTAAACCTGAAAATTCAAAATAACATTTCGATATGGAACAAGTAGCCAATCAAGTCATATTCTTCCTGCTCTCGGCAGTCATTGTCGTGTGCTCGATTATGGCCGTGACCAGCCGTCGCATCTTGCGTGCAGCCACCTATCTGCTCTTTGTGCTCTTTGCAACGGCCGGGTATTATTTTCAACTCGATTACCATTTCTTGGGAGCCGTGCAGGTGACCATCTACGCCGGAGGTATCTTGGTGCTCTTCGTCTTTGCCATCTTGCTCACCAGCAAGTTGGGGGAGAAAAGCGACCGCATCTCTTCCCGCAAGCGCGGCTGGGGGCTCTTTGCCGCCATTCTCGGTGCCTGCATCTGCGGATATACCCTCCTCACTCACGATTTCTTCCCCTCTCAGTTCGCCGCCGGTGGTGAGCTCGATATGAAGACGGTGGGACATGCGCTCATGGGTATGGATAAATATCAATATCTTTTGCCCTTTGAAGCCATCAGTGTGCTGTTACTCGCTTGTATAATCGGAGGCATCATGATTGCCCGTAAAAGATAAGAAAGACTATGGAAATACCCATGATTTACTATGTTGTGGTGAGTACCATCATGTTCTTTGCCGGAGTCTACGGCTTTGTGACCCGTCATAACCTGCTGGCTATTCTCATATCGCTCGAACTGATGCTCAACGCGGTCGACATCAACTTTGTCGTCTTCAACCGCTATCTCTTCCCCGGTCAGCTCGAAGGTTTCTTCTTCACCCTCTTTGCCGTGGCCATAGCCGCTGCCGAGACCGCGATTGCCATTGCCATCATCATCAACATCTATCGGAATATCCGTAACATCAATGTCGATAACGTCGACAAAATGAAATATTGAGAAACTATCGCTACTGAACAACGATTATGGAATACGCTTATATCATACTGTTGTTGCCGATGCTGATGTTTATCACGCTCGGTCTTTGCGGCCATAAAATGTCGCACCGCACGGCCGGGTTGTTAGGCACGTCGGCTCTTTTTGTCATTACCATTCTGTCATACATCGTCGCTGCTCAATATTTCATGCAGCCGCGTGTCGATGGCATTTATCCCACTCTCACGCCCTATCACTTCGAGTGGTTGCGTTTCACCGAGTGGCTGCACATCGACTTGGGTATCATGCTCGACCCCATTTCGGTCATGATGCTGGTGGTCATTACCACCGTATCGTCGATGGTGCACCTTTACAGCCTTGGCTATATGCACGGTGAAGTAGGGTTCCAGCGTTACTATGCTTTCCTTTCGCTCTTCACCTTCTCCATGCTCGGACTGGTGGTCGCCACCAACATTTTCCAAATGTATATCTTCTGGGAGCTTGTGGGTGTGTCGTCATACCTGCTCATCGGCTTCTATTACACCCGCCAGTCGGCCGTTGCCGCCTCGAAAAAGGCGTTCATCGTCACCCGTTTTGCCGACCTGGGTTTCCTGCTCGGTATCTTGTTGCTCTCCTATTATACCAAGACGTTCGACTTTGCCACCCTCACCAGCGGTGAAGTTTCGCTCGTGGGCACAACGGCCGGAAAGACATTCCTCGGTGTGTCGGTTGCTTCTTGGGCCATGATGTTGGTATTTATGGGAGGTGCCGGTAAGTCGGCCATGTTCCCGTTGCACATTTGGTTGCCCGATGCCATGGAAGGTCCTACCCCTGTCTCGGCCCTTATCCATGCCGCAACGATGGTGGTGGCCGGTGTGTTCCTGGTGGCACGTCTCTTCCCTATCTATGTCACCACCCCCGAGGTACTCACCGTCATTACGGTCATCGGCGCCGTTACCGCTCTCTATGCGGCCGTCGTGGCTTGTGTGCAGACCGACATTAAGCGTGTGCTGGCATTCTCTACCATTTCGCAGATTGCCTTTATGATTGTCGCTCTCGGCGTGACCACCGAGATGAACGGACACGGAGCCCTCGGTTATATGGCTTCCATGTTCCACCTCTTTACCCACGCCATGTTCAAGGCCCTTCTCTTCCTCGGTGCCGGTGCCATCATTCATGCTGTGCACTCCAACGAGATGTCGGAGATGGGCGGCTTGCGCAAATATATGCCGATAACCCACATTACCTTCCTCATCGCCTGCTTGGCCATTGCCGGTATTCCTCCCTTCTCGGGCTTTTTCAGCAAAGACGAGATTTTGGCTGCCGCTTTTGAAAAGAGCACGTTCTGGGGCGTGTGGATGTCGCTTGTTGCCGGTCTCACGGCTTTCTACATGTTCCGTCTTTACTACAACATTTTCTGGGGCAAGGAGGCTCACCACGAGCACACGCCGCATGAGGCACCCAAGACGATGTCGATACCTCTCATTTTCTTGGCCTTGGTTACCTGCTTTGCCGGGTTCATACCCTTCGGCCACTTTGTGACGGCCAGCGGTCTTTCCTATACCATTCACCTCAACTGGGCTGTGGCCGGTACCAGCATCGGTATTGCCATCGTGGGAATCGCCTTGGCCACCTGGCTCTATATGAAGCCCAATGACAAGCCGGCTCGCATGGCTCAGTCGATGAGTGCTCTCCATCGCTGGGCTTATCACCGCTTCTACATCGATGAGGTATATATGTATATTACCCACAAAATCATCTTCCGCCATATCTCGACGCCCATTGCCTGGTTTGACCGCCATGTCGTCGACGGGACGATGAATCTCATGGCGACCCTCACCCAGTCGGCCTCTTACCACATCAGAGGCTTGCAGTCGGGACGCTTGCAGTCTTACGCCGTTGTCTTCCTGCTTGGCGCCATGATTATCGCATTCGTTGTATTGTGTTGCTTCTAATGAACTCTATCGGAAACAGAAAAAACGAGTTGAATATATTATGAACTTTTTATCTTTATTCGTGCTTATCCCTCTTTTGATGATGGCCGGTCTGGCCCTCTCGAAAGAGATGAAACAAATACGCGCCGTTGCCGTCATCGGCTCGTCGTTGCAGCTGGTTCTGTCCTTCGTCTTGTTGTTTATGTTCTTGGGCGAACGTGCTGCCGGTAACACGGCCGAGATGCTTTTTGTCGCCGATACCGTGTGGTATGCGCCGCTGGGCATTCATTATACGGTGGGTGTCGACGGGGTGTCGGTTGCCATGCTGGTGCTCTCGGCCATCATCGTTTTTGCCGGGGTTTTCGCTTCGTGGAAAATCGAACCGCTGCCCAAGGAATTTTTCTTGTGGCTGATACTCCTCTCGATTGGCGTGTTCGGGTTCTTCATCTCCATCAACCTCTTCACGATGTTCATGTTCTATGAGATAGCCCTTATCCCCATGTACCTGCTCATCGGTGTGTGGGGGAGCGGCAACAAGACCTACTCGGCCATGAAGCTGACCTTGATGCTCATGGGCGGTTCGGCTCTTCTGCTGGTGGGTATCCTGGGCATCTACTTCAACTCTTCGGCCGATGGGAATCTGACCATGAATATCCTCGAAATAGCCCGTAACAATGCCATACCCCACGAGATGCAATATTATCTCTTCCCGCTCACATTTGTGGGATTCGGCGTGCTGGGAGCCATGTTCCCCTTCCACACATGGTCGCCCGACGGTCACGCCTCGGCGCCTACGGCCGTGTCGATGTTGCACGCCGGTGTGCTCATGAAACTGGGAGGTTACGGCTGCTTCCGCGTGGCCATGTACCTCATGCCTTGGGCTACTACCGAACTGTCGTGGATTTTCTTGATTCTTACCGGTATCAGTGTTGTCTATGGGGCATTCAGCGCTTGCGTGCAGACCGACCTCAAATACATCAACGCCTACTCTTCGGTGAGCCACTGCGGTCTTGTGCTCTTCGCCTTGCTCATGTGGAACACCACCGCCATGACCGGTGCCGTGTTGCAGATGCTCTCGCACGGATTGATGACGGCTCTCTTCTTTGCCCTCATCGGTATGATTTACGGTCGTACCCACACCCGTGACATTCGCGAGATGGGTGGGCTTATGAAAATCATGCCTTTCCTCTCGGCCTGCTATGTGATTGCCGGTCTTGCTTCACTGGGTCTTCCCGGACTGAGCGGCTTCGTGGCCGAGATGACTGTCTTTGTCGGTTCGTTCCAGTGGGACGATACTTTCCGTCGCGTCTTTACCATCGTAGCCTGCACCTCTATTGTGATTACCGCCGTCTATATTTTGCGGGTGGTCGGCAAGTTGCTCTATGGTAAAGTGCAGAACGAGCACCATCGTGAGTTGACCGATGCCGCTTGGTTTGAACGCCTTTCGGCTATCACCCTCATCGTGGGTGTAGCCGCCATCGGTATGGCTCCGGGTTGGATTGCCAATCTTATCAGCGACAGCATGAGTGTGATCAGTGAACGTATTTTGCAATATATCTAATCAGAAACTAAGTATATGGATTTTTCAAACTTTCTGTGGATGCGCGATGAGTTGTCGCTCTTGACAATTATTCTTGTCCTCTTCCTTTACGACACATTCGGCACGGAGAAGAGCCGCCGCGCTTTCTCGTGGGTGGCCTGCCTGTTGCTGGCAGCCCAGACGGCTTTCCTCTTTTTCAATCCCGTGACGGGGGAAGCCTTCGGCGGTATGTACCAGACATCGCCCGTCATCAACGTCGTGAAAATCGTACTCAATATAGGAACCTTGCTGGTACTCATTCAGGCCAATGCCTGGGCCAAGTCGCCCGACATGGCGGTGCGCCGGGGTGAGTTCTACGTCCTCACGCTCATGACCCTGCTGGGTATGTACCTGATGATTTCCTCGGGCAACTTCCTGCTCTTCTTCATCGGGCTCGAAATGGCATCGCTGCCCCTCACGGCCTTGGTGGCCATTGAGAAGTACCACCAGCTCTCCTACGAGGCGGCTGCCAAATATGTCTTTGTGGCGCTCTTTTCCTCGTCGCTCATGCTGTTGGGCATCTCCTTCATCTACGGCGCCGTGGGTACGCTCTATTTTACCGACATGGCGGCTCAACTCCTGGGTACCCCGCTGCTCTATGTGGGCCTCGTGCTTTTCCTGGCCGGCATGGGCTTCAAAATTTCCATCGTGCCCTTCCACCTCTGGACGGCCGATGTTTACCAGGGCGCTCCGACCTCTATCACCGCCTATCTCTCGGTTATCTCAAAAGGGGCTGCGGCCTTTGCCTTGATGGTGGTTCTCTTCAAGGTATTCTCTTCGGTGGCTGTCGTGTGGCAACCGGTTCTGTGGGGACTTATCGTGATTACGATTACCATCGGTAACCTCTTTGCCGTGCGTCAGAAAAACCTCAAACGCTTCATGGCCTTCTCGTCGATTTCGCAAGCCGGATACATTCTGTTGGGTGTCATTGCCGGTTCGGCTGTGGGCATGACCTCGCTCATCTATTATGTGCTGGTGTATGTCTTCTCCAACTTGGCCGTCTTCGGTGTGATTTCTGTTATCGAGAATGCGACGGGTAAGGTCGGCATGGACGATTACAACGGTCTCTACCGCACCAACCCCAAGTTGAGCGTGGCCATGATGCTGGCTCTTTTCTCGCTGGCCGGTATTCCTCCCTTCGCCGGATTTTTCAGCAAGTTCTTCATCTTCTATGCCGCCGTCGAGGAGGGATTCTATGTATTGGTGTTCATCGCCTTGCTCAATACCATCATCTCTCTCTACTACTATCTGCTGGTGGTGAAGGCGATGTTTATCCGTCAGGACGATTGCGTGATACCCACTATCCAGAGCGACGGCGCCTCGAAACTCAGCATTTCGCTCTGCGTGCTTGGCGTGCTGTTGGTGGGATTGATCAGCGGTATCTATTCGTCGATTACCCCCTTATCGTTCGGAATGTAATTTTGTAATTGATTATAACGACGACAGGTGCAGGCGGCAGAACGTAGGTTTTGCCGCCTGCCGTTTTTTTCTCCCGCCGGCAATGCGTGGCGGATTGGAAGTGTGACCAGTATGATGAATTTCCACTTTCGGTGTCGGGGGCTTTGTGCCGCTCCGCAGCCGAGGCCGTGGGGTATTGGGAGTCGGCTGGTACAAAAAAAGCGACGTTCGATGAAGAACGTCGCTTGTCGAATAAAGGTTTACAAAGATAACGGGTCGTTTTTTCCGAATCGCCCGTGGGGCGTGCCAGTTACTGAACACCTGCCGTTTCGACCTCTTTGTTGATTTTCTTGATGAGGCCTTGCAGTACGCTGCCGGGACCTACTTCGGTAAACGAGGTGGCGCCGTCGGCAATCATGTTGAGTACCGATTGTGTCCAGCGAACGGGAGCCGTAAGTTGGGCTATCAGGTTGGCTTTGATGGCGGCGGGATCGGTGACAGCCTGTGCGCTCACGTTTTGGTAAACGGGGCATTTCGGCTCGAAGAATTGGGTGTGGGCGATGGCTTCGGCCAGTTCGGCACGGGCCGGCTCCATGATGGGCGAGTGGAAGGCCCCGCCCACTTTCAGTTTCAGAGCACGTTTGGCACCGGCGGCGAGCATCTTTTCGCAAGCAGCGTCGATGCCTTTTTCGTCGCCCGAGATAACGACTTGTCCCGGGCAGTTATAGTTGGCGGGAACGACAACGCCTTCGGTGACCGAAGCGCAAATCTCTTCGATTTTCTCATCGGGGAGAGCCAAGACGGCGGCCATCGTCGAGGGCGTGGCTTCGCAGGCTTTCTGCATGGCGCGGGCACGGGCGGCAACCAGGCGCACACCGTCTTCGAACGAGAGGGCACCGGCAGCTACAAGTGCCGAAAATTCACCGAGCGAGTGGCCGGCTACCATTTCGGGGCAGAAGGCGTCGCCCATGGTTTTGGCAAGAATCACCGAGTGCAGGAAGATGGCGGGTTGCGTCACTTTGGTTTGGCGCAGATCCTCGTCGGTACCGGCAAACATCAGGTCGGTGATGCGGAAGCCTAATATCTCGTTGGCTTTCTCAAACATGGCTTTGGCTTCGCTGTTGTTGTCATACAGCTCTTTGCCCATACCTACGAATTGGGCGCCTTGTCCCGGAAATACAAATGCTTTCATAATTGTCAGGTTAAAATGTTTTTGTTAAAAACTGCACAAAGGTAGTTATTTTTTATCGAAAAGTACATTTTTGGCCGAGAATCGCGCCCGGAATCTTTTTTGTGACCTGCTTCCCGACACCAAAAGGGCGCTTTCGGGGCGTGTCGGGACTTCTTGCAGGGGCAAGAGAAGAACAATGGAAAAGTTTCTGAGAAAACTTTGGGAATATCTGCGCGTTTCTATTGGGGTATTTTCGTTATCTTTGCGGCAAATTCAATCGGAATATATGATAAAAAAGAGTTTGTTGATAGGTGCATTTTGTTTTCCCCTCGTTTTGTGGGCACAGGCACCCGCTGAGATGACCGAGCGGGTCGAGTTGATTCCTTACGGTGATATGGAGCGCTGGACGACGCGCGTCATCAAGGAGTCGGCCCTGCTGGGCGGTGCCACCAAGGAGGTATATCACTTAGGCCCTGAGCAGACCATCACCGGCGCCGAGCCGTGGGTGCGGGAGTCGAGCGACTCCCCGTGGGGCGGGTCGAGCGTGTGGGCCAGCCCCGTGGGTATCGACAAGGTGAGCGTTACCGTCTTTCCCGAGGAGCGAGAGCCGGGAAACCGGTGTGCGCGGCTCGAAGTGCGCAAGGAGACCTGCAAGGCTCTCGGTATGGTGAACATTACGGTGGTCGCCACCGGTTCGGTGTTTCTGGGTGCGGTAAAAGAGCCCGTGAAGAATGCCAAGAATCCGCAAGGGAAACTCGACCAGGGAATTCCTTTTACTCAACGACCCAAAGCGTTGCAACTCGACTATAAATTGCAGTTGGCCGACCAGTTGGTGAAGGCCACCGGCCTCCGCTCGTCGGAGATTGAAGGCAAGGACAATGCCGAGATAAGCCTCTATCTCATACAACGCTGGGAAGACGAGGAGGGCAATGTCTATGCCCGTCGGGTGGGAACGGCCTACCACAAGTTTGCCGAGTCTGTTGCCGAGTGGCAGAACGGCTATCGCATACCCATCTATTACGGCGACATCAGCCAGGAATCTTGTTACACCCCCGAGATGGCACTTGTCTTGCCCGACGGCCCCCGCTACACGACCAACAGCCGGGGCGAGAATGTGCCCATACAGGTGGTGGGTTGGGCCGACGCCGATGCACAGCCCACGCATCTGATGCTGCGCATCTCTTCGGGCGACAAGGGCGCTTTTATAGGTGCTGTGGGTACCTGCTTCTGGATAGACAATGTTTCGCTCGTGTATTGAGCGGTTAGGTGCAAAAGTACGGATTGTGCCTCCCTGCCATAGACATGAGAAATGATATAAACAACGGGCTGCATAAGATGCAGCCCGTTGTTTTATCGCTTATGCTGTTTTTCTATTTCTTTGAGCGTAATTCCCATGACATAATAGTGTGGGAGTCTATCGAAAATCTCTTCTGTCATTTCTGCGGTAATGTTTCCGTAGCATGAGCGGGACATGTTGTGCTTCTCATCGAAGAAGTAAGAGTTGTAGATAATGAGAGGAATTTCTTGCGTATTTTCCGTTATCGGGGCAATTTCGAATGTGCGAAAATCGTATATGGGTTTTTTGTTTTGAGGGAGGGCCTCAATTTTTACTTGTTTGTTAATCGACCCAAGAGGACAGCTCATGGTGATGGTCACGGTAGAATCGCTTTCCGGTGTAACGTATATGCTCATCTGATTTAGTGTCCAATATTTCGCCTTTTTTGAGATGTCGAGGTTAAGAGACTTTATGAATGCAGCACGTTCATCGGCCTTTTCAGGCAGGTCTTGCCGGTTTCGTCCTATTTTGAAATTGGCGATACGGTTGGTTTTTTCCCCGAGTCTGTATTCATCGATATAGAAGTTGATATTGTATTCTTTTTGGTCGAGTTCGCTCAAATCGAAATGGGCTATGTGTATGTCCATTTCTTCGAGGACATTTATGATATCTGTGTGGGTAATCTTGTCAGCTTTTATGCGAGGCTCTTTCTCTTTGGCATTGATGGGTAATAATAAGCTTGCAAATAATAATGTCAGGAATAAGTGTTTCATGATTTTAGGGTATTGGATTTTATATGTTAGACGCACTATAAACAGAAAGGTTACACCTTGCTGCAAAATTAGTTTATACATTTTTTTCAACCTACTATAATGTAATTTTTTTTTCGACAGAATATTATCCGGCACAAATGGCCATTGTACCAAGGGAGCTGTCCTGACCATGATATGCGGGCGAGGGCCGGCAAGAAATTTTGCCGGCCCTCGCCTGTTGATAAATTGGGGGGTGAATTATTTCTCCCGCTTGTCGAGCCGGATACCTATTACATAGTAGTGGGGCGACAACGTGAAGACTTCTTCGCTCATACTGGCTGTAATGTCGCCGTAGCAAGAGCGGCATATGTCGATTTTCGGATCGAACCAGAAGGAGTTGTAAATGGCCAAGGGTATCACCTGCCGTTGTTGGTCGGTAAGAGGTGCTATGGCGAAGGGGCGGAAATCATAGCGTATCAGCTTGTAGTAATATTGGGGTACGGCCTGCAACCGCACTTCTTTTATCGCATTCCTTCGCGGTGTGCGAATAACTATTTTTGAGATACTGTCGTTTTTGGGTACGAGATAGATGTTCATTTTATCAATGTGCCAGCGTGTGGCTTTTCTCGGAACATCGAGATTTTTCTTTTTGATAAATTCTTTGCGCTTGTCGGCATCTTCGGGTAGGGGTTGCCAGTTGTCTCCGATGGTAAGTTCGTAGTCGCGTTTTACTTTTTTACCATTCTTGTATTCGTCGATGTAGAGGGTGAGTTTGTAGGTCTCGTTGCGAAGTGCGCTCAGGTCGAAGTTTGCAATTTTTACCCCCATAGCATCGAATATGTTGTACACATTGTCGGTGGGATAGATGATTTCTACCGACCGTTCTTTTTTTTGTGCCGCCAGCGGGAGAAGAACGGTTGCCAGCAGGCCGATAAGCAACAGGCGTTTCATGGTTGTTGTGGTTTTCGGGTTTTTGTTATTTCAAAGAAGAGAAGGGTTCTCGGGAGAATGTGATGCGGGTTACTCCGTCAGCGTGTCGATGACCCGGAAGAATGCCACCTTGGGTTGTTGCAGCGTATCGAAGAGCAGCGGGTAGTCGCGGCGCCCCTTTACGGGGTGGTTGTTGAGCCAGGTGTGGTTGTCGGCGATGCCCCACAGGGTAACCGACGAAATCTTGTCGCTGTTGCGGCGGAATACCTCGAAAAAGCGGGCGTAAGCCTCGGCCTGCCGTCGGCTTGTCTCGGCATCGTAGGGGAGGGTGGCCGTGGTCGCCTGGCGGGCGCCGTCGTGATAGTTGCCGTAGATGGTGAGGTCGAGCTCGGTGATGTGTATGTCGAGTCCCAGCATGGCAAAGGAGTCGACGGCTGTCTGTATCTGTTCGGCGGTAACCGCGTTGTTCCAGTGGGCCTGCATACCCACACCGTCGATGGGTACCCCCTCGGCCAGCAGCTGGCGCAGCATGGTGAGGGTGCGTTGCAACTTGTCGGGGTAGACGAGGCTGTAATCGTTGTAGAAGAGTTTCATGTCGGGGCGTATGCGATGGGCCGTGCGGAAAGCCCAGGCAATGTAATCGGCTCCGCAGATGCGGTACCACGGCGAGTCTTGACGGTAGATGCTCCCTTCGCCGTCGCGCTCGGCGATGGCCTCGTTCACGACGTCCCAGCAGAAGACGGTGCTGTCGAAGTGGGTGAGTACGGCGCGCATATAGGCTTCGGTGCGGCGGTAGAGTGCAGCCGAGTCGAGGTCGTTGCCGTTCTCGTCTTTGAAAAATGCGGCGGGCGCGTTGTGCCATATCAAGGTGTGTCCCCGCACTTTCATGCCGTTTTCGCGGGCAAAGTCGACGATGCGGTCGGCAGCGGCCCAGCGGTAGGCGGCACTGTCGTCGCCCGTCCACAGGGCATACATCTTCATGGCGTTCTCGGCGGTAAGGGTATTGACCTGCCCTTTCAGCAGTTCGCCCTCCGGGCCTTGCAGCTGGTGGGGCTCGACGGCCGCGCCTATGTAGAACAGGCCGTCGGCGGCGCCGGAGAGTGAGGGTGTCGGGGTGCCGGTCTGTGCGAAGAGCGGGGCGCAGCAACAGAACGCACCCGAGAGAATAAGACGTCGGAATAAGTGCATAACAAGGTGAATATGATTTTATACAAAGATATGTTTTTTTCTCTCTCCCAAAAGAAAGGAGAAACCCCGTTGTGATTTTTTTTGACAGGGTTTCTCCTTCGTTGTAACCTTTTTCAATCTTGGGAAAGAGACCTTGGCCTTTTTCCTCGAACTTATAACGGAAAAAACACAAAAACTGTTTGGTCGGGGCGGTGGGGCGACCTGTGTGCGGGGTGCGTTTCCAAAGCCCTTTGACCATAAGACCTGCAAATGGGCCGAAGGTTACATCGGCCGGTCGATATTTAACAGTTTTTACCGAAATCGTTTTCTCCTGTTATCGGCTTAGGACAGGGCCGGCACAAGGTATTTACACAGGGCATATCCGCCGAAGAGGAGCCACAGGTAGATGATGCCGGCCAGATAGAAGGGCTTGGCACCGGCTTGTTTGAACTTGTCGATGCTGGTCTCGGCACCGAGGGCGGTCATGGCCATGGTGAGCAGGAAGTTGTCGAAGCTGTTGATGGCGCTGATGCCGGTGCTCATCACCTCCGCGGGTATGAAGGTGAACGATTGCAGCAGCGAGTTGAGGGCAATGACCAGCAGGAATCCGAAGGCGAACCAGGGAACCGATATCTTGCTCTTTCCGTCGGCGGCAACGTCGGTGTGGCGGGCGCGGCGCACACGGGCTATGATGTAGCTCATGATGAGCAGCACGGGAGCCAGCATCATGACGCGAATCATTTTGGTGATGGTGGCTTGGTCGGCCAGGTGCAGGGCGCCGTCGGGGTCCATGGCGTTGCCGGCGCCTACCACATGGGCAACCTCATGCAGGGTCGAACCGGCATAGATGGCCATCTCCTGCGGCGAGAGGTCGAAGACGCCGGTGCGGTAGAGTATGGGATAGAGGAACATCGAGAGCGTACCAAAGATGACCACCGTCGACACGGCAATGGCGGTCTTGTGCGGGGCGCATTTCACAACGGGCTCGGCACCCAGCACGGCGGCTGCTCCGCAAATGGCGCTTCCGGTCGAAACCATGAGCGAAGTCTTCTCGTCCATCTTCATCAACCGGCCGGCCACCACGCCCAAAAGCAGGGTTATGACGATGACGATGACGTCGATGATGATGGCGGGCAGTCCGATGGCAAGTACCTGTTGGAAGGTGAGGCGGAAACCGTAGAGAACGATACCCGTGCGCAGAATCTGTTTGGTGCAGAATTTGATGCCGGGAACCCAGGTCTCGGGAATGTAGTTGCGCAGGCTGTTGGCATATATCATACCTAAGATGATACCCACGATGAGCGGGCTGAGCGACAGGTCTTTGACCCATTGGAACTCGCTGATGTAAAAGGCCGAGAAAGAAAACAGGGCCATGAGGAGTATGCCATGCGAGACGGCGGCTTTCTGTTCCGAAATCATAGATGATGGGATTAAGATTTTTTTGAGACGGCAAAAATACAAAATAAACTGGAATCTGCCTTTTCATTGACGGCGGGGAGATGGACGGAAACCGTATTTTTTTTCATGGAAAAGAGATTGTTTTGTCATCATATTGTCACAACTGGAATCTATTTTTGCCCTCGAAAAAGGAGGCAGAAAGGTTTGTGAGATTCTGTCGTAGGTTTCGTAGGAGTCATAGCCTCCTGTGACAAGGTAAAAGATTGTTATTGTTTTTTCGTTATAGTGTGTTGAAGGAGCTTCTCTGTCGAAGAGCGGCTCTTTTGTTGTATGGTCGTGTATGTGCCATGTTACAATCTTGTTACATTTTGCGGTTTGCGCATCTGCCTGCAAACAGTTTCGCACGGAATCGCGTATATTTGCGAGACGTAATTCTAAAAACAACTTGCGTAGAAATGGAACAGAAGCATACCTACACGGGTCTGACCGATGAACAGGTCGCCGAGAGCCGTCGTTTGCACGGGGAAAATGTGTTGACTCCGCCCAAGAAAAAATCGGTGTGGATACTTTTCTTGGAAAAATTCAATGACCCCATCATCAAGATATTGTTGATAGCCCTGTTGCTTTCGGTGGGTGTGGCCGTGTATGAGTTTGTGAGTCTCGGACATGGAGCCGAAGTCTTTTTCGAGCCGGCGGGTATTTTTGTGGCGGTGATACTGGCCACGGCCGTAGGCTTCTTCTTTGAATTGAGCGCCAACAAGAAATTCGACATACTCAATCAGGTCAATGACGATGTGCCGGTGAAGGTGATTCGCAACGGCAATATCTGTGAAATATCCAAGAAAGAGGTCGTTGTCGACGATATTGTCGTACTCGAACTGGGCGAGGAGGTGCCGGCCGATGCCGTGTTGCTCGAAAGCGTCTCGCTGCAAATCAACGAGTCGACCCTCACCGGTGAGCCGGTGGTCTCCAAAACCACCAATGAAGACGACTTCGATGCCGATGCCACCTATCCGTCGAACGAGGTGTTGCGAGGAACCACCGTGGTCGACGGGCACGGCGTGTGCCGCATCACCGCCGTGGGTGACGCCACCGAGTATGGCAAGGTGTATGAGGGCTCGCAGATACAGAACGATACCAAGACGCCTCTCAACCGCCAGCTCGACGGGCTGGGACGTCTCATCTCTTATGCCAGCTACACGATAGCCGGCCTGATTATTGTGGCGCGGCTCGTCTTGTTCTTCATGCAGAACACTTCGCCCGACTGGACCGAGACGCTTACCTACATCTTCCAGACCCTCATGATTGCCATCACGCTCGTCGTGGTTTCGGTGCCCGAGGGATTGCCCATGAGCATCGTGCTGAGCCTGGCGTTGAGCATGAAACGCATGCTGGCCACCAACAACCTGGTGCGCAAGATGCACGCCTGCGAGACGATGGGGGCGGTGTCGGTCATCTGCACCGACAAGACCGGTACCCTCACCAAGAACCAGATGCAGGTGGCTCAGGCCGATTTCTGGGCGCTGGGTGACCGCTCGCTCTCCGACAACGAACTGGGCAACCTCATACGCGAAGGCATTGCCGTCAACTCGACCGCTTTCCTCGATGAGTCCGGTGAGAAACCCCGTGTCATCGGCAACCCCACCGAAGGGGCGTTGCTCTTGTGGTTGAAGGCACAAGGCGAGAATTACCTCACGCTGCGCGAAGAGGCTGCGGTGTCCGACCAGTTGACGTTCTCGACCGAACGCAAATATATGGCCACCATCGTCGAGTCGCCTCTCTTGGGCAAAAAGGTGCTGTATGTCAAGGGGGCTCCCGAGATTGTCCTGGGAGAGAGCCGCCGCGCCCTCACCGCGAAGGGCTTGATACCGGCGGCCGATTACAAGACGACGGTCGATGAGCAACTTCTCGCTTACCAGTCGCAGGCCATGCGCACCTTGGGATTTGCCTATCAGATTCTCGACGATGACCAGCCCCGTTTTGCCGACGGCCGGTTGTGCAACGTCGACCTCACCTTTATCGGCATCGTCGCCATTTCCGACCCTGTGCGCGACGATGTCCCCGCCGCCATCAAGTCGTGCCTCGACGCAGGTGTGGCGGTGAAGATTGTTACCGGCGACACGCCGGGAACCGCCCGGGAGATAGGCCGCCAGATAGGCTTGTGGCTTCCGTCCGACAGTGACGCCAACCTGATGACCGGCGTGCAGTTTGCTGCTACGTCCGATGAGGAACTCTTGCGTCGCCTGCCCGACATAAAGATTATCTCCCGTGCCCGTCCCATGGACAAGGAGCGGCTCGTGCGCCTCTTGCAGAAACTCGGCTATGTCGTGGCGGTGACCGGTGACGGTACCAACGATGCTCCGGCCCTCAATGCCGCACAGGTGGGCCTTTCGATGGGCGACGGCACGACAGTGGCCAAGGAGGCGAGCAGCATCACGATTCTCGACAACTCGTTCCGCAGCATCACGCGGGCGGTGATGTGGGGGCGTTCGCTTTACCAGAACATACAACGCTTCCTCCTTTTCCAGATGACTGTCAACGTGGTGGCCTGTCTCATCGTGCTCATCGGCGCGTTCCTCGGCACGCAATCGCCGCTCACCGTCACGCAGATGTTGTGGGTGAACCTCATCATGGATACCTTTGCCGCCATGGCGCTGGCCTCCCTGCCGCCGAGCGAACGGGTGATGAAAGACAAGCCCCGCCGCCAGACCGATTTCATCATCACCCGACCGATGGCCATCGACATTATCGGCATAGGCGTGTTCTTTGTCTTGATACTTTTCGGACTGTTGCAGTATTTCAAATACGAGGAGGTGACCTCTCTTGCCCAGTTTGACGTGCGGGCGTTTTTTGCCGACTATTTCCGTTTCGAGAATGTCGCTCATGCCCTTTCGCCCTATGAGCTGACCGTCTTCTTTACCGTGTTTGTCATGTTCCAGTTCTGGAATATGTTCAATGCCAAGGCTTTTGCCACCAACGCGTCGGCGTTGTGCGGGCTTTCCCATAGCCAGACGTTTGTGGGGGTGGCCGCCATCATCTTGGTGGGGCAGATAATCATCGTTTCCGTGGGCGGACAGATGTTTGGCGTTACGCCGCTGCCGGTGATGGACTGGATTTATATCATCGTGTCTACCTCGTTTATCTTGTGGCTCGGTGAGTTGTACCGGTTGGTGAAGAAACTTTTCAAAGTGAAATTCTGATACATCGCCGGTATGGCTCCGGCGAAATGCAGAAGGCGGGAACCTCGGGTTCCCGCCTTCTCTGTGTTGTTATAGGGGCGATGACCGGCCTATGTGGTGAGCGTGGTGACAAACATGGGGTACTTTCCGTGTCCGGTCTTGAAGCCCAGCGATTCGTAGAAGGCTACGCCGTCTTCATAGGAGACGAGCAGTATGCGCAGGTAGTCTTTGTATCGGTCGAGCACCCGGCGGGTCAGTTCCCGGCCTATGCCGTGACCCTGGTACTCGGGGTCGACGAGCAGATAGTGGATATAAGCGGTCATGATGCTGTCGTCGAGTACGTTGATGAGGCCGACGAGCCGCTGGCCGTCCCAGGCCGAGAGTACGGTGTCGGAGTTGCGCAGGGCGACGACCAACCGGTCGGGGTAGGCTCCCGACGACCATTTGACCGAGAGGAACAGCCGTTCCAGCTCTTCGGCGGTGAACTCTTTCGTCTCTTTGTATTCGATAGTCATGATGGGGTAGTTTTGTGCAGGACTCAACGGGGATTTTTGTCTGCCGGGTTATTCGTCTTTGTTTTTGAGGAAGTAGCTTTGCGATTTAAGCAGGTTGCGGGCTTGGAGCACCATCGACTTGGTTTCGTTGAGTATCGAGAGGTAGAGCATGCAGGCTTTTGTGCTGCTCTTCTCGTCCATGCGGCGCAGTTGGCTCTTGATGGCGGCTACGATGGTGTCGAACAGGCGGTCGCGCATGTCGAGGACCTTGTCGAGGTCGGTGAAGTCTTTGCTGCGCATCATTTCATTGATGTGTGTAAAAATTTCGTCGACGCCGTCGTTTACATGCATGAGGTCGGCCACTTGTTCTTTGGTGAAGCCGGTGTGGTTGTTGTCGATGTGCTCAAAAGCCGGTCGGGTGATGTGTATCAGCGCTTTGGTCACCTCGGAGAGGTAATCGACCACTTGCACATAGAAGTGACCCGAATTGATGTGGTTCTTTTCGAGTTTCCGCAGGGTGTTGATGACTTCATATTTGCGGGTATGTGCCTCTTTGTAGAGGGCGTTCGACTCGGTTACCATCTCGCGCAGCACTTTGCGGTTTTCTTTGAAAACGGCCACCAGGGTGCGGTTGTAGATGCGGGAGATTTCTTCCATTGTGCGGCAAACCTCTTCGATGCAGTTGTAGAGAATGTCTTCGGTGGTGTCGGTCTGCGATATGGTGAGTTTCCGATCTTGGCGCGCTTTGGTTTTTTTCGATTGTTGTTTGCGGAAGGTGAAACTGCGGATTACCGAGTAGATGCCGACTCCCGAGGCCAACACGACGGCCACCCAGCCACCGACAAGGAGAATGAGTGTGAATACCGATGAGATGAGCAGGGCGGCAAAGGCCGTGATAAACCAGCCCGATATGACGGTCATCACCCCGGTGATGCGGTACACGGCACTTTCGCGTCCCCAGGCACGGTCGGCCAAGGAGGAGCCCATCGACACCATGAAGACGACATAGGTCGTCGAGAGGGGAAGTTTGAGTGAGGTGGCAATGGAGATGAGCACGGCCGACGAGGTGAGGTTGACGATGGCGCGTATCAGGTCGAACGATGCTTCGGTGTTACGCTCCTCGGGCGGCAGCGGTTCAAATCGCTTGTCGATGGCCTGTTGCACGCGGTGTGGCACATAGTGGGTGTACCACTTGTTTATGATGAGTGCCATGCGCACAAGACCTCTCGATATGAGGGTGGAATTGAACCGTTCCTGTTCTTCGTTCTGTGAGGAGAGCGACAACTCGGTTTGAGCCACATGGCGCGCCTCCTTGGAGAGGAAGAGGGTGATGACCATGATGATACCCGCGATGATGAGCAGGGTGAAGTTGGCGGTTGCCGGTTGGGTCAGGGCGGCCATATAGATGTTTTCATCGCCGGCGGCGCGGGCTATCTGGTAGGAGTCGTATCCGGCAATGGGTACGCCGATGAAGTTGACGAGGTCGTTGCCCGCGAATGCCAGGGCCAGGGCGAACGTGCCCGACAAGATGGTCACCTTCATGATGTTGACCCGCAGGAGTTGCAGTATCCACAGCACCAGTGACACGGCCAGCCACAGGAGGAAGAGGAAGAGAAACGTGTGGTCGTGAACAAACGCATTGAAGTTGTCGGGTATGAGTCCCGAATTGTTGAGCCCTTTGAACAGGGCAAAGTAGATAATGCCTGTCACCGAAATGCCGCACCACAGGGCGCCCAGTCGTTTTATCATCTTTGCATAGCGGAATGAGAAGATGATGCGGGATATGTACATGAGCGTGATGCCGGTGGTAAAGGCAATGACAACCGAGGAGAGGATACCCGAGATGATGACCAGGGCTTTTCCCGAGTTGACGTAGTGGGAAAGGCTGTTGATGCCGACGTCGGGCGAGATGTAGATGTTGTATCCGGCTACGGCAAGCGCTGCTCCCAGGAGCCCGAAAACCATGGAGACGGTGGTGGAGGTGGGCAGGCCGAGCGTGTTGAAGACATTGAAGAGAATGACGTTGCCCAGCATCATGCCCAAGAAGAGGGTCATAACTTCGGGAAAGGTGAAGTTCTCGGGGTAGAATACACCGCTGCGGGCGACTTCCATCATGCCGTTTGAGGTGAGTGTACCGATGAGAATACCGGTCGATGCGACAATGAGTATGGTGCGGTAGCGGGCTACGCGTGACCCCCATGCGGCATTCAGGAAGTTGATGGCGTCGTTGGCCACTCCCACGATGATGTTGGCAATGGCGAGTAACCCCAGGACGATGACGATGAAAGTAAATATAGGACTCATTCAAAAGAGGTTTTGGATCGTATTTTCGGCGTGATAGTGTGTCTGGTGATGTTCCCGGAGGTCAGGCCGGCGGCGTGTCGGCCTTTTTGAGGGTGAATGTGAATTCGAGACCTCCCTCGTAGCGGTTGTGGGCTTCTATGGCCCCTCCGTGGAAGAGCACGGCATTTTTTACGATGGAGAGCCCCAGACCCGTGCCGCCCAGTTTGCGGGAGCGGCCTTTGTCGACGCGGTAGAAGCGTTCGAAGATATGCGGCAGGTGCAGGTCGTCGATGCCGATGCCGTTGTCGGCAAACGAGAAGGTATATTCTTCGGACGTCTCTTTGACGAGGTTTATGAAGATGTCGCGCCCGCCCGAATAGGCAATGGCATTTTCGGTGAGATTCCGGAATACGGAGGTCAGCAGGGAGGCGTTTCCCGTGATGGGGAGTTCGCGGTTGAAGTTGCAGGTAATCCGCATGCGCTTGTCGGCGGGGCGCAAAGCTACTTCGGCAATGATGTCCTGCACGATGGCGTTGAGGTCGACCATCTCTTTTTCGATGAGTTGGCTGCCCTCGTCCATGCGGGTGATGGTCGAGATGTCTTGCAGCAGTTGTCCCAGGCGTTCGCTTTGCTTGTAGCTCTTTTCGATGAAGAGGCGGCGGGTCTCTTCATTCATGTCGGGATTGTTGATGATGGTTTCGAGGTATCCTTGTATCGAGCTGACCGGGGTTTTCAATTCGTGGTTGATGTTGTTGGTCAGTTGGCGTTTGAGCCGTATCTTTTCCTGTTCTTCATGGAGCACCATGGCGTGTTCCCGGTCACGGTCGGCGATGGTCTGTTGCAGTTGGGAGTAGAGTTGCACGATGTGTTGGGAGATTTCCCCCAGTTCGTCGTTGGGGAAGGGCTCGATGTTTTCGATGCGTTCTTTCCGGCTGGCCAAGTTGGCAAATTCTTGCAGCCGCTTGATGCTTTGCCCGATGTGCCTGATGGCAAAATACCCGAAGAGGCACATCATGACGGTAAACCCTATCATGATCCATAAAAAGGAAAAGTCGGCTGAGAGCAGTCGGGTAAGCGAGACGTTGTAGGGTAGTGCCGAGCGCACCAGCGTGTCACCGATGCGCGTGGCGGAGTAGAAGTAGTCTCCCTTCTCGTTTTCGGAACGGCGGCGTATGGTGTAACCTTCGCCTTGTTCAAGGGCCTGGCTTACTTCATTCCGCTGGCGATGGTTGGGGATTACCTCGTTTTTCCAGGCGAAGGGGGCGTCGTTGAGTACGACGCCGGCGGTGTCGATGAGGGTGAGGCGCAAGTCGGGATAGCGGTTCTGGAAATGTCGGGCGATTTCTTCGAAGGTTTTGCCGCTTTCGAGCTCGTCGATGACTTGTGCGTTGAGTAATTGCAGTTGTATGTTGAGATTTTCTACTTTGAATTGTTTCTCTCGTTCATATTGGAAAAGGACAAAACCGCTCATGAGTATGCCGGCAAAGAGTACCAGCATGAAAAAGAGACGTTGTGAGTAAGAGATTCTATTCTTCAAAGCCATATCCGTAACCTTGTCTTGTAACGATGTGTTTGCCGTAGGGCTCTATTTTCTTCCTCAACCGGGTGATGTTGACGTCGATGGTGCGGTCGAGCACGATGACGTCGTCGCTCCATACCTGGCTCAGTATGTCGGCGCGGGAGAAGATGGTCTCCCGGTGGCGCAGGAAGAGCGACAGCATCTCAAATTCGGTTTTCGTGAGTTTCACCTCTTTCCCGTCGACATGGCATGTCTTGCGTTGCAGGTTCAGTTCGAGGCCGTTGAATGCGACTTTCTCGTCCTGTTTTTCTTTTCCCGGCTTGGCTCCCGCCGAGCGGCGCAATACCGTTTTTACCCGTGCAATGACCTCTCTGATGGAGAAGGGCTTTGTGATGTAATCGTCGGCGCCTATTTCAAGCCCGATGACCGTGTCGTCTTCGGTGTCTTTGGCGGTGCAGAAGATTATGGGTATGTCGGCCGTTTCGGGTTGGCGTTTGAGCTGCTGGGCCAACTTGAATCCGCTCGTCTCGCCCATCATGACGTCGAGCAGGATAAGGGAGTATTGGGTGATGTCTTTTTTCAGAGCTTCTTCGGCGTTGTACGCGACATCGACCGAGAAGCCTTCTACTTCGAGGTTGAATTGCAGAATCTCGCACAATGATTCTTCATCGTCTATTACCAATATCCTTGTCTTTTCCATTCGGGTGAGATCTGTTTCGACGACAAAGATAAAAATATTTTAATGATGTTGAAGAAAAAACGAGTGTAAAAATATGCAGTCTGTACCTATTTGCGGGCTGTTACATTGAGCGGCCGTATGATGCGTATGCCGGTGAATCGGCGGTTTTCCCGCAGTTGGAGGGTGAGCGCGCGTTTTTCGATGACGACGGCTCCCTGGCTCGATGAGGCGTGTATGAGACGCACGGTGCCGTTCTCGTTCAGGGCAATGCCCACATGGGCGATGTCGAGCCCGTCGATGTCGGTGGTGAAGGCGATGATGTCGCCGCTTTGTATGCCTGCGAGAGCGGCACTGTCGAGGCATTCGGCCGGCAGGACGCTGACCGTGCTGCCGCTGAGCCGTTTTTCTTGCGAGGCGATGGCCCCGATGAGCGTGGTGTCGCGTTGCAGGGCCGGGTAGCAATGGGCATGCCGGCTCATGAAGTGGAGTTGCAACGTGTCGTCGACCCCTCCCAGGGCGGCGGTCATTTCTTTGACGTTTCCTCTCCGCTCGTTGTCGATAATCCAGTCGCTGAAATAGTGCAGCCGGGAGGGGTAACCGTCGATGCGCCCGTTGCGGTAGCGCAGGGCGGTGAGTTGGCGGCCGAAGGCTTCCCAGGTGCGCTCCCTTTTTGCCGCCGTGCGGGCCAGGGCGAGCACGGTCTCCACGAAGATGGTGCAATCGGTCTCTTGCAGGTGTGCCTGTAATTGCTCTACGCTGTCGCGGTCGAGGCTGCCGGCGGCGTAGGGGGTGCCTTCGAGCAGATGGGCGTATGCGACGACATAGTGGGCCACGTCGGGTTGTGGTACGACGACCGAGAGCAGGTACACGGCATAGAGGCTGTCGGCCGACTGGGCCGTTACCTGTGCCGCGGCAGGTGCCACGTTGCCGGTAAGGACGAGCCCGAAGAGCAGGAGTGGAAGCAATCGTTTCATAGGTGAGCCTGTTTCTGCTTCAAAGATAGTCTTTTTACTTCGAAAATTCCATTTTATCCGGCCTTTTTTAGATTCTTGCCGAAATTTTTATTCCTAAAATTTTTATCGTCAGGCTATTGTAAAAATACAGGTAAAATGTGTTGTAAATTTACCATAATAAAATTGTAATATTACAATATTTCTTTCTATATTTGTTCCGTTCAAAGTCCGAGACACATTTGTTGCGAAGAGCGGACAGGTGGTTCTCCAACTTCCCAAAAATAATTGTTATGAGTCATATAAATTTAAGAGAAGAAAAAGAGCGAGATTTTCTGCTCGCTTATGAAGAGGAGCTCAAAGAACTGGGCGAAGAGGCTCCTTATGTGCCGCGTGACGAAGTGATTTTCAGGGCGCTGCACAGCGGCCGTGGCCGATTCTACATCTCCTTCGAGGAGGCCGCGCGACAGATAAAACGCATCTTCAACCATCGCCCGTTGAAGTGCCGCAACGGACGCAAAGTGGCCATGTACCAGGAATTGGCGCGATTGGTGGCCGAGTATCGCACGCGCAAGCCGGGAGCCTCGTTCCGCGATGCATTGTTTACGGTACTGGCCGAGGCCAAGGCTTCGCGTTTCTTTTTCGGAGTGCAGACCGGACGTCTCATTCTTTATCGTCATCAACGATGTGCCGGGTGACGATGTGCCGTGTCGCGTGCATTCTCTTCCTTCCCGTTTTGTGGCAAGGCTGCTCGGCACGCCGCCAAGTCACGGCGCGGCAGACGGAGAGCCGGCAGCAGGTGGTCGATGTCGCCTTGTGTGATACGCTCAGGCAGCAACAGGCCACGCGGGAGCACGAAGAGACGACGTGGCAGGTCGAGGTGGTGAGAGAGTGGGTCGACGGGCTCGACAGCCTTTCGGCCGCCACGGGTCACAAGCCGCAGGGCGTCGAGCGGTGGCACATTCGGGCCGTGACGACTCGCGACATGCACCGCAACGATACCCTTCATGCGGTTGAGTCCCTCGCGGCTGTCGCCGTCGATAGCGTCGAGACCGTTACCCGTTTCGAGGAGACGAGCGAGCAACGGCGGGGGAGCGGTACGCCATGGCACTTCTATGTTTTGATGCTGTTGCTGAGTATCGTATCGGTAGGATTTATTGTTAAACGTTAAAAAAGGAAATCATGTATCATAAAAAAGAATTGAACGCCCCGCGGGGGATTGAAAAGAAAATCTGTGTGCAGTTGCGCATTGACCGGGAAGAGTTGCGCGACGAGTTGTTGAAACGCACGACCTATGTGGCCGTGCCCATGCAGGCCGAAGGTGCCGATGCCGAGTCGTACTATGACAAGCTGCTCCTCACGGCCGATGAGGACATTTGGGTGGGCGACCGTTTGCAAGAGGCGGCCGACCGCGTGTGTGAGGTGTTGGCCGGATACCTGACCGGCGAAGGTTGCTCCTTCGATAAACAGGGCCATTGCTGCATGACGTTGTTGTTGCCCGGCGCCACCGTCCCGGGAACGGCCGACCGCATTGCCCGCATCATCAAGGAGATATTCGTGCTCTACGTCTTGTCGCATTGGTTTGCCGACCGTCTGCCCGAAAAGTCTCAGTATGCGGCTTTGCAGTATGATGAGGCGATGGACCTGCTCAAAGCCCGCCTTCATCGTCGTTCGCGTCCCATCGTCCGGCCGGTCAAATATCCGTGACGCACAATTTCCCGGCATGGAGCCCCGCCCGTCTTGGCGGGGCTTTTCTTTTCCCTTTATCGCCTCTTTTCCGCAAAAAGTCGAGAATCAAGGATATTTAACCTCTCTTTGCATCTATGTCGAAAGAAATAAGTATCTTTGGCGCGTTATTCTAAACAAAAAACTAAATGGAAAACAATTATTCTTACAGTGGGTCGAGCGTGCAGACCGCACAAGTGTCCCTCATGAAAAGTCTTTATTTGTGGATGAGTATCGCTTTGGCCGTTACCGGTATTACCGCCATGGCCGTTGATGCTTCCTATTCGTTGCAGCAATTACTCTTTGGCGGAAGATATACATTTCTGGTATTGGCGATTGCCGAGGTGGCGTTGGTCATCTACCTTACGGCTCGCATTACCCGTATGTCGTTTGCCACGGCCATGGTGAGTTTCCTGGCTTACTCGTTCTTGAACGGGCTTACCCTCTCGGTGATTTTCTTGGCTTATACCAAAGCGTCGATTGCATCGACCTTTTTTGTGACGGCCGGCACGTTTGCTGCCATGAGCCTCTATGGTTATTTTACCAAGAAGGACCTCTCTTCGTGGGGAAACATCTTCTTTATGGCTCTCATCGGTCTCATCATTGCTTCGGTGGTGAACATCTTTTGGGCCAACTCCACGCTTTATTGGGTCATCACTTATGCCGGTGTGCTCATCTTCGTAGGTCTCACGGCTTATGACACCCACCGCATCAAACAGGTGTTGGCCAATCAGGAAATAAACGAGAGTACGCAGAAACTGGCTTTGCTGGGCGCTCTCACCCTGTATCTCGACTTCATCAACATGTTCCTCTACCTGTTGCGCATCTTTGGCGACCGTCGTTGAGGATAGCCGACAATGGATAAAAAAGGAGCGACACCGTCGGGTGTCGCTCCTTTTGCGTTTGAAGGGGAGGGTCAAGCCTTGAAGAGTGATACTTTTTGAGTCCCCATCTCGTACACATCGAGGTGTACCCAGGAAACGCCCTCTTCGAGGCGGATAGGCCAGGGAAGCCGCTCGCTGTGTCCGATGATGAGCCGGCGGGCTTCTTCGGCGGTCATGCCCTCGGGGGTAAAGTCGATGCCCTTGCCCAGGCAGTGAGCCGAGAGGTAGAGCTGTTGACGCTCGCTTTTCTCGCGCACCAGGTCGCAAAGGTTGCAACGCAGTCCCCGCTGGGTGAAGCTGCCGCCCAGGTGCCAGTTGTTGACGGTCATCGGTGCGCAGAGTATTTTTTCGCGTATCGTGTTTAACGTCGCGATAAGTTTGTCATCGAGAAACATGGCAGCCCCCTCGCCGTAGCGGTCGTAGACGTGCTTGCACACCAACTCTTTGACGGAGAAAAATTTACTTTTCATTTTCGTTCTTGTTTTTCGATTCAACAAATTCATCATTCAGCGTTTCGCCGTGTTCTCGCTCCACGCGTTCGACGATTTTCTGCACATTCTCCGGCAGTGCCCGTTTGAACTCAAAGCGGATAACATGGTAGATGATGCGCAGTGCCTTGTTGGCCGGGTAGGCATGAATGAGGTTGCGGAAGGCATTCTGCACATAGACATACATGAAGACGTATGTCAGCGACTTCATCGCAATGAGCGCCGCCGTGTCGTCGCCGCAGCCCATCATGATGGAATATATCGTCTCCGAGATAACGAGGTAAAGCAGCAGTTCGGCCAATGCATTCTTGAACTTGCGGAAAGAGAAGTTCCGGCACCGTACTACCGATACCCCGTCGGCGCGCATGCCCGCCCACACGTTGAAGGCAAACATCAGCACCAGCGCGAATACGAAACCCTTCGTCGGCGTCAGAAAGGCCAGCACGGGGCTTATGGCCGAAACGGCGATGATGCGCCATTGTTCCCAGTTGAAGATTTTATCCATCATTTTGAGGGTTTTATAGGCGTGAGAAAAGTTGGCTCAGAACGCAATAGATGTAATAGCACCCGTTGTCGTTGGCGTGCATGTCATCGGTCATCAGGCTGCAACCTTCTTTTGCGGTGGGAGTGTAAGCCTCGTAGATGTCGTTGAAGGCTCTTTCGGCCCATCTCCAAAAAAGGTTGTGCGCAAAGATGCTTGCGCAAGGTTTTGTCGCCATCCAGGCCGCGCAGTTGTCGTAGTAGGAGATGTTGGAGACCGATTTCCCGCCGGCAGTTTTTCGCAACAAGATGGTACGGTTGGCGTCGTCAAAAAGTCTGTTTTGTCCGAATCCGGCATTTATATATGCGGTAAACAGGCACAACTCGCAGTCGGAATAGCCATTTAATGTTTTGTGGAAAGAGCTGTCGGCATCGTTGAACTCATTGAAGTAGACCCGTTTCATAAAGTCGGTGTAATAACCGGCATCTTGGTTGCCGGTTCCCGAAGCACCGATATTTCCGATGGTTATGTGTCCCATCAGGAGGTTGGGCTTGAACACCAGAATGTCGGTTCCTTGCACCTTGTTCAGGTCGATGGCGGAGCCGTTGCATGTGTGAGCCCAGCCGCCCCGGCCGGCATTGATAAGGTAGAGGAAATTTTTCCCCCGCGTCCATTCCACGCCGATGTAATTCATGCGTGTGCCCGAGCTCTTCGTAAGGGTCATCGACACTTCCGAAGAAGAGAGCTTCCGCATCTTCATGCGCATCTGGTAGATGGTGTTGTCGGCATACGCCAAATTCATGGCCGAGACGATGCTGTCGGTGTTTGCATCGAGGACATACCCGTTCGCCTCGACCCAAGCACCGGTTTTGTAATCAAACACTTCTACCGCACCGTTTCCCTCGGCCACGGCGATGGTCTGGTTCCCGCTTTGGTTGCAGGCGCGATAGATGTAGTTGAAGTAGTTGGCGCGCGCGGGAACGGTAAAGCCGATGGCAGCATTGCTGCTGGTCGACGTCCTTGTCGGTCGTTGCCCGTCGGCATCGCCCCAGTTGCCGGCGTTGATGGTGGTCTCCCAATCGCCCGTTTCGGTAAAGAAATCCGATTGGTATGTGCGATATTCCTGCCCCCAAGGAGCGGAAATGCAATCCCAAATCAGTGAGCACAGGTCGTTGCCCTGCAACAGGGGCGGTCTGAGCCCGGCATCGAACCGTTCGGTCGTGTAGGGACGCCCCATGATGGTCGAAGAGCCGGTGAAGACGATGGTGACATCTTCCTCCCGGGAGCGCATCAGATGGGCGAACTTCGGCACTTTTTCGAGAATATTTTCGTTCACGACGGGGGTTGCCACGCTCCTTACCCGTTGTTTTACCAATTCCTGCCCTTGGAAATATTCACCGATGACCCCCGGGAAAGAATAGAACCCCTTCGGACTGTTGTAGGTGGGAATGTCGTTGGAGGCGAGAAGAATGCCGCCGTAGTTTTTGCTTACTTCCCAAAAAGTGCGGGGCTCTATCCGTGCGATGTTGGTGAGGGAATATGCATCGGTGAGGTTGATGTCCAAGGCATCGACATAGAGGCTGTATCCTTTTTGCAAGACGATTTTGTAGTCGCTGCCGTCTTCGAATATCTTGAAATAACGACCCTCTTCGGTCCTGAATATCGGGTTGTCGGAGAATCGGATAATCAAGTTTTGCGAGTTGTCGAAAGAATAATTCACCACCGTGTAGGTATCTTTGTGCAAGTTGCTTGCGATGTAATTGGTCATTCGGCATTTGTTGCTCAAAATGACTTGGCTGCCCGTCTCTTCGTCGAATCGGAACATCTGTCCGTTGTAAAGGAAAATGCAGTTTTTGTAATCGACAAGCGCTTGAATGTATGCTCCGCCGTCGACATTGTTGTAGTAGGTTGTTTTTGTACCGTAGTTGAGGGTATAATAACCGTCCACTTTGCTTCCGTTTTGACCATACTGCGACAAGACGATACATTGCTTGGCATATCCCGGTTCAATCGTTACGGAAAATACCTTTCCGTCATTTTTATACACATACAACGTGCCGTTTTTTGTCGCGGAGAAAGTCTCGGAGAATCTTCCGTAAGTGCCGTCATTGAAGAATACCGAAGCGATGGCCCCATCGGTTAGAAGCACTGTTGTACCCGACAAGATATGGACGGGAGAGGTGATTCTCCAAGACGAAACCGTTGAAACCAAATCATGGGATGAGGATTCGACATACCCGTAATTGTCGCCAGTGATTTCGAACGAATGTCCACCCAATATCATTCCGGTGTCGAGCGGGTACACCTTAACCGAGGTTATCGGGTTGGAGTTTATCCAGTAAATCTGAATCGTAACCGGTTCGGCAAAAGAATATTCTTCGACCATGGCGTCGGACGAATAATTGTAAAACGTCTTTCTGTATTTCCCCTCGATGACCATACCGCAATTTTGTCCGGCTTCCTGGCGTTCCAACCTTATTTTTTGCCCGGCAGAAAGCCTTATCTTCCGCAACAACGTGAAGCTGTTGTTCTCGATTACCGCGAAATCGGACGATTGTATGTAGGCGCTTTTCTCCACGCACGCGACATACTCTTCGATTCCGTTCTCGGAGAGTAAAGTCGTTTGTGACGCAGAAAGCAACTGTTGGCTGCTGATTTTCCCTGAACTGTTGAGCGTGACGGTGTGTATTTTGTTGTCGGCACAGATCAAAGTGAGGGTATATTCCGATTTTGCACTGTCCGACAGTACATGGCAGGGCGATACGCAGTTGTGGTTGTCCATGGCATAAAGCACACAGTTTCCATTGGTGTTTTCGTTGAGGATTGACGTTATGGTTCCGTTGTCACTGTCGTTGGGTGCTAAATTCGAGAGAAGGCCATCGGTCGAGAAATCATATTTCAAATAGATGGTTTTCAGTATGTTTTTCGATTTAAAGGTCGTTTCCTCGATGTTCGACAGGTCCTTCCTTGCCAAGGCCGAAAGATCCGTGTCTATTTCCGTAACGGCGGATTCCCAATAATCTCCGTTCCAGAACAGCGAGATGATGGCCGAGGATTTTGTCTGGACCGAGATGGCGGTTTCTCCGTTTTTAAAAAATGAGAATGTGACTTTTGCCGCTTCGGGGGCAATATACAAATACGCGGTTTTCACACCGGGTTTTACATCGGGAATGAAACTGAGCGGATTGTCGATAATTCCTTTTAACCAGTTGTCGGGCCGGTTACTGTCGATCCATTTCCGGTTCATTGTGTCCCAAACCCACAACGAGAGCGTTTCTCCGTTGATAAAACAGTCTCCCGGCACACCTTTGGGGTGTTGGGACAGGAATGCACTGAGATTGAAGTAGTATCCGAGAAATTGTCCGTATATGTTATGTTCCATATTATGAGAGTTTTTAAGTTTTAATTAAAAGTCATTTGCTTGCGCATGATGGCCGCTTTCTCGCTCTGTCCCAAGATGTCGAACACCAGGGCCGCGCACAGGTAGCACGCCGCCTCGCCCAGGAGCGGGTGGAGGTCATAGCCCTCATTTTTCTCCTGGGGCAGGGGAATGTAGATGGCGCTTTTCACCTCGTGGCGCCGCATGTAGGGCGGCAGTGAGAAGTAGTCGAGTACGAGGCGCCCCTGCTCGTCGCTCGAAATGACAGCGACCGGTTTCTCGGCTCCGCCGCGGGCGTAGGGGTTGTATTGTTTCTCGGCCGTGGGGTGGAACCTGTCGACAAATCGGGTCACGGGGCGTCGCCACCCGTTCATTTCGAAGCGGAGCATACGCAACATGTCGTCGGGCAGGACGACCCGTCCGCTTCCGTCTTGCCGCATCTCGGGCGAGAGTTGGCTCGTGATGTCGACGCTGTTGCCGATGCAGAGGTGTTCGGGAGCGACGGCCAACAGGTGGGTGAGGGCTTCGGGCCATTTGGCCCGGATATATTGCTCGATGTCGCTTCCGCCGGTTTGGGTTACGATGCGGTCCCAGTCGGGAGTCAGCTCTTCCATGTCGGTTTTGACACGTTCGAGCCATTCTGTGGTAGTCAGGAACATGAGGGCCTCCTTTCTTTTTTAAGCGGTGAGATGGGGAAAGCAGATGCCTTTTTCGCGAGCGGCTTTTTCGATACTGGTCGGCGAACGCAGCCGGTTGGCCGGTACGAGATAAGGCTCTTTGCGCAGCAATTCGCGGGCGGCCTGCCAGGAGACAATCTCTTCGATAGGGCGAGTCTCGGTGGGTTGGTCGGTATAGCCGGTTTCCTGGTAGAGGTCGAAGAGCCGGCCGTAGTCGATGTCCTGTTCGATGGCATCTTGCAAGTCGCTGTTGGCGGTGGTGTAATAGCCGTGTATGTTGTCGCGCGAGATGAAGCGTATGCGTACTTTCTTCTCGCCCATGCGGACGATGGTGTTGAGGTTCCCGTGCAGGGTTTCGTAGGTTTTTATTTTTTTCATGGGACGTTTGGTTTTAGAGATTTACGGCGGGAATTTCCTCCCGCCGTAAACGGTGAATGGATTTAAGCGTTTTTGGGAATGATGCGCATGTGGGCTGCGGGGTAACGCAGGGTGAGGCAGCTGGCCTCGGTGAGCACGACGGCATCGGTGTTGCGCACGCCGGCGCCTTTGAGGTCGAGTACCTGACGGTCGAAGGGTACATGCGACCACTTCGACAAGAATTCGGGGTCGAAGATGAAGCCGTAGTCGCTCATGCCGCACTCGTCGAAGACTTCGGAGTAGAGAATGAAGAGGCGTCCGAATTTGGAGCGTATCTCGGAGAAGTCGATACCCCACTTGACGAAATCTTCGTCGGCCGAGATGACCTTGTTCACATCGAGCTTGTTGATGCGGCCGATGAAGTCCGAACCGCCGATGAGGATTTTGCGCTTGTTGCCGCCGTTTCCGGTGAATGCCTCTTTGGCGATGTCGATGAGGTCTTCCTGGGTGAGCTCTTTCTCGGGGTCGAAGGTGTATTCCTTGCCGGCTTGCCACCAGATACCGCCGGTGAGCGAAACCTCTTCTTTCTTTTTCGAGTCGTAGATGCGGCTCTTCACGCCGAACATGAAGGTTTTCTCCATGCCCAGTCGCATGTCGTAGATGGCCGCTTCTTCGGAGTCGGAAAATTCCCATTCCACCTCTTTGTTGGCGATTTTCTGGAACGTCGACTGCTCGATTTGCATCTTGAAGATTTGGCAATAGTTTTGGTCTTTTACCGGCAGAGCCTCGAATTGGGCGGTCTGCACGTCGAGCTCGGTGGCGGCGCGTCCCATGCGGATAAGGGTCGTGCCTTGTGCAATCGTGGGCACGCAGCCGGTGATGTTGCCGATGGTCTTGCCGTTGATGGCATAGACGTTGAGTTCGCCGGTCTCCTCCTTGCTCGAAATGTAGAGCACGAGGTCGGCTTTCGACTGGGTTTTCCCGTCGCTCTCATAGCCTTTCACCCCTTGCACGAGAATGGTCTCTGACACTTCGAAAATGTCGTTGTTGTTGGTTGTGAGTTGCACCTTCTGTGCGGCGGTGGTGGCGCTGCCCGACTCCGGTTCGGTGTAAGCCTCGGCGAGCGTGGCTTTGGTGGGTTTCACATCGACCGAATAGTAATCGACAATCATCGAACCCGATTTGCGGGCACCGGCATAGCGCGAGAGTTGGTCGATGGGGGTCGACATGGGGCGCACTTTGGTGATGCGTTTGTCGACTTCGTTCATGAGCAGTTCTTTGCTGTTGCCGCGTGTGATTTCGGTCGTGAGCGGAGAACCCGAGATGATGCGTCCCGATGCCGTGGGAATGACTACGGCCAGTGCGTAGGCACAGTCGTGGAGCAAGAAGGCTGCCAAGACGATAAACAGGGTGGTTGACAACCAGAACCAAATGTTTCGGGATTTCAGGAATTTCAGAATTTGTTCTTTTTTCATGAGTAGGAATTTTTTTTGGTGAGTGAAAAAGGGTTGTTATGGTGTGATGTGATTCTTGTGCGGGCTGTGTGTGGACGATGGCTTCGCTTACAAGTCCCACACGCTGCCCCGGCGTCTGAACCCGAAGGCAGCCGAACGTCCCTCGTCGGGATTTTCTCCGCCCCCGATGCCACTCAACTGGGGCAGGAGTGACCCTTCACGCGGGGGACGCTCCGACAAGATGCGTTCGTTGCGCCCCCGAATCTCGGCGATGCGTTCGGTGTTGCCCAGGTCGAGGTCGTAGTTGATGCCTTTGAAGAGCAGTTCGAGAATCTCGGTCGTGAAGTCGTGCATGAACACATGCTCGCACACATGGTGCACACGGTCGAGAAAATCTTCAAACTCTTCGTCGCTCATGCCTTTGTGGGCTTTGAAGCGGGCAATGGCGCGGGCACTGTGTTGCCAGTTTTCTTCCATTTCCCGTTGTATCTGCTCGCCGGCTCTTACGCGGCGGGTGAACTCTTCGTTTTCCCGTTCGAGGTCGGCCAGCCGGCGTTCGTCGCCCACGCATTCGAGAATGTCCCGTCCGAAGTGGCGCACGCAAGCGGCCAAGGCATCGTCGCCGGCCAGGACATCGCCGATGAACTCGGCCATGCGGGGGTTCGACATGAAGATGTCGGCCAGTTTCAGCTGGTCCTGGCACAGGTAGTCGTAGCGTTGCCGCAGGTTGTCTTCGTATTCGAGCAGCGAATCGAAGAAGCGGTCGTCGTTGTCGAAAACCCGGTCGGGAAAACTTTTACTCACTCTCGCCAGGAGCAGCTCCCGCGAGTTTCGAGGGGTAATTTCATACCCGTTTCCTGTAAAGTCTTTCATACAATTAATCGGTTTTAATAAAGTGAATAGATGACCACGGTGTGGTAATTTTACAATGCAAAGAAAATCCCATAAGAAGGCTTTTCTGTGCGATATTTATCAAAAGTGGGCAGCATTTTGTCGTTTTGTGAAGTGTGGTAGAATAACCATCTGCGGGGCGCGGGTTCCCGACGGGAAGCCGGTCTCGGATTCTCGATGGCCCGGTCGTCCCGTAGAAATATCTTTTCGGTGATAAATTGCTTATTTGTGAGAGAAAGCGTACCTTTGCTTTCTCCAAAGACAAAAAATCCAAACCTTAAACATATGGCAACAAAACCCTTCAAGTATCAAGAGATGTTCCCCATGGGAAAGGATAATACCGAATATTATCTTCTCACGAAAGACTATGTCTCGGTCGAAAATTTCGACGGTAAAGAAATACTGAAAGTCGCACCCGAGGCGTTGACCCGCTTGGCCAATGCCGCCATGCGCGATGTCTCGTTCCTCTTGCGTCGCGAGCACAACGAGATGGTGGCCCGCATCTTGCACGACCCCGAAGCCAGCGACAACGACAAATATGTGGCTCTCACCATGCTGCGCAACGCCGAAGTGGCTTGCAAAGGACAATTACCTTTCTGCCAGGATACGGGAACCGCCATTGTCATGGGTAAAAAAGGCCAGCAGGTATGGACCGGCGGCGGAGACGAAGAGGCTCTCTCGCTGGGCGTTTACAAGACCTATACCGAGGAGAACCTCCGCTATTCCCAAAACGCTCCCCTCGACATGTACCGCGAGGTAAACACCGGTTGCAACCTTCCCGCCCAAATCGACCTCTATGCCGTCGACGGCATGGAATATAAATTCCTCTTCATCGCCAAGGGAGGCGGCTCGGCCAACAAGACCTACCTCTATCAGGAGACCAAGGCGCTCATTACGCCCGACAAGCTGGTCAACTTCCTTGTCGAGAAGATGAAAACCCTCGGAACAGCCGCCTGTCCGCCCTATCACATCGCTTTCGTCATCGGCGGTACTTCGGCCGAGATGAACCTCAAAACCGTGAAACTGGCATCGGCCAAGTACTACGACAACCTTCCCACATCGGGCAACGAGCTGGGACACGCCTTCCGCGACGTGGAACTCGAAAAAGAGGTGCTGCGTGCCGCACAGGAATCGGGCATCGGAGCCCAGTTCGGCGGTAAATATTTCGCTCACGACGTCCGCATCATACGTCTGCCCCGTCACGGAGCCTCCTGCCCCGTGGGTCTCGGCGTTTCCTGCTCGGCCGACCGCAACATCAAAGCCAAAATCACCCGCGAAGGCTTGTGGGTGGAACGCCTCGACGACAATCCCGGCGAACTTATTCCCGCCGAGTTGCGTCAGGCCGGTGAAGGCAATGCCGTGCGCATCGACCTCAACCGCCCCATGAACGAAGTGCTGGCCGAACTCTCGAAATATCCCGTCGCCACCCGCCTCTCGCTCAACGGAACCATCATTGTGGGTCGCGACATCGCCCATGCCAAGATAAAGGAGCGTCTCGACGCCGGCGAGGAGATGCCCGCCTATCTCAAAGAGCACCCCATCTATTATGCCGGGCCCGCCAAGACCCCCAAAGGCATGGCTTCGGGCTCGTTCGGCCCCACCACGGCAGGACGCATGGACCCCTATGTCGACCTCTTCCAAAGTCACGGCGGTTCCATGATTATGATAGCCAAGGGTAACCGCAGTCAGCAGGTGACCGACGCTTGCCACAAGCACGGCGGATTCTATCTCGGCAGCATCGGCGGTCCGGCAGCCATCTTGGCGCAGAATAGCATCAAGAGCGTCGAATGTCTCGAATATCCCGAATTGGGTATGGAGGCGATTTGGAAAATCGAAGTCGAGAATTTCCCCGCCTTTATCCTTGTCGACGACAAAGGCAACGACTTCTTCAAGCAGATAAAGCCCCTTTGCTTGGGTTGCCCTAAATAAAGATTTTAAGAGCGTTATTGCCAAAAGCCCGCGAGAGCATGTCTCGTGGGCTTTTGGCTTTTTGATAGATAGGGAAATTTTTTTAGGAGAAACTTTTTTCAGATATATGATATATTTCTACCTTTGCCATGGAAAGTGTACTGCATTTTGCCGTTTTGAAGAGTAAGACGGCAAAAGCATGGAGGCGGATTGACCGACGGAGACCGTTCCTCGCTGCCTCAAATTCGAAAGGATAACAGCTAAACCAAATATTAAAAAAGTATCATGAAAAGAATCATTACTCTCTGTGCGCTTTTCTGTGCCGTTATGGCCGGACGCGCTGGTGAAATCGTTTTGTGCGATTTCGAAGATTGCAATGTGGGCGATGTCTTCCAAGTGGAAAGCATTTTTGCCCCGGGCGTAGCCTCGACCGACGGTACGGCAGTTGTGGTTGAAGACCCGACCAACCCCGACAACAAAGTGTTGAAAGTCTCCATCAAAAACTGGAACACCTTTGTGCGCTACGACTTGCCCGATGGCATTACCGGACAAAATCTGCTCGACCTTTACCAGAAGATTTCTTTCGACCTCTATCGTGACCCGTCGCAGACGAACGACTACATGCAGACCGCCATCTTGCTGGGTGGCGCAGGCGATGGCTCCACAACCCTTTATTGGGATACCGAATTTCCTTTCTTGGGCAACAAGGGTGAATGGATACCCAAAAGCTACGACTTCAATAGAATCTACAACGAGTCGACCTGCATTTTGTTGGGACTCCACTGCGATGTCGTAGAGTATTACATCGACAACATTCGCCTTTCGGGTGTTTCCTCTGTCGAGACCGACACGATTCGTTGGACGGCTTCTGTATCGAACCAGTGGGATGTGGCCCAAACGGCCAACTTTGCGGCCATTGAAGATGCCATCGACAACTTCACTCCGGTCGTGTTCAATACCGGAAACCGCGTCATCTTCGATGATAACTCCATGACCACGGGCGGCTATAAGGCTCTTAACGTTCAAATCAGGGAAACCGTCGAGCCGTCGACCGTGATTTTTGACAACGATGTGATTGCTTACCGCCTCTCGGTAGTCGATGGTGCATCGGGCTACCTCACCGGCGGCGGACAGTTGATTGTTGAAGGTTCGAAACCTGTGACCCTCGACGTCGACAACAAAATGGTGAAAGGTACCGTGCTCAAAGGCGGAACCTTGCGCATGGGCAAACAGGGCATCGACCTGCTGGGTGGCTCATTGCTGGCCGACGGTGGCGGTACGATAAACGCTTGCCTCGACAACTCCTCAAACAACTATATAACGCTGAATGCCCCCATCACGCTTACCGAGGGTGACACTCTCAACATGTACCTGTCGCGTTACACCTATATGATGTCGCCCTTGTCGGGTAGCGGTGTTGTCAATATTTATGCCGGAGGCGAGCGGGTAT
Organism: Candidatus Caccoplasma merdavium; assembly: GCA_018715595.1. Classification (NCBI taxonomy): domain Bacteria; kingdom Pseudomonadati; phylum Bacteroidota; class Bacteroidia; order Bacteroidales; family Bacteroidaceae; genus Candidatus Caccoplasma; species Candidatus Caccoplasma merdavium. The sequence continues at coordinate 84,108 of DVLI01000025.1, forward strand.
ATCTGGCCAATGAAAAAGCCAAACAGTACCCCAGTTGGGATCAATTCACCGGAACGGTGAACGTCTATAAATATACCGATGTGAATGCGTCGGCCGGATACTACGGCGTGATACTGGGCAGCGGGACTACTTTTAACCCGTCGAGCGTGGAGGAGAGCATCATTGCCGGTAATGTAAACTCAATGTTTGCCAATAAAACGTTGGTATTGCAGGAAGGTGCAGCCATTGCCGCCGAATCGGGCATACGTGGTTATCGTATCGGCGAATTGCAAACCAAGCCGGGCTCCCGCATTTACGGCTATATAAAGTCGAGCGACACCCCTGCTTCGTATTACCTTGTGGGAAATTCCAATACCGATGCTCTCTTGGCCGGACAGATTGCTCCCTTTGGCGCTGACAGACCTGTCGTAGGCCTTATCAAGGAAGGTACCGGAACTTATACGCTTACTTGTGATAGTAATGTTATCACCGGTGGTATACAAGTGCTTGCCGGTAAAGTGCTTATCGACAACGATATCAAGAAAGCCGAAGCCGAGGGCCTGACCGGCGCCGGATATACGGCCGGGACAGCCAATACCGTCTTTGTGGGTGGTACTATCGGTGGATCGGGTAACATAGCCAGTGATGTCGATGTGTATGGTACACTCGAACCCGGAAGCAACGGCATCGGTACGCTCACCCTTAAAAACTTTGCCAAAGAAAACGATACGGTGTCGCTCTACCTGCGCCCCACGACCGTCTTGTCGTTCGAAATCGCATCGCCGCAACACCATGACAGTTTGGTTGTAGATGGTAACCTTATATATTACAACATTACAGAGGACTTTATTGAAAGTTCGGACCTGCCTGTTGTTGAAATCAAGACCGACGACAGCTTTGTCTATAACGAAGGAGACGAATATGTACTTATCTCGGCTTATGGCAAAAGCTCGCTCTACGGCGATCCGTGGAACTTCGACGTGAAGTTGCCCGAGACCGGTGTATGGACCGTTGAGGAGCGTACAACCGATAAGGGTATCCAACTTGTCCTCATTGCAGGTGATGCTGCCGGCGTAGAAAATACCGTAGCCGAGAACGACCCCCGGGTTTATGCCAACAACGGCATCATCTATGTCGAAAACGCCGCTGGTGAGCAAGTTGCCGTTTACTCACTTTTGGGTCAGCAGTTGGAGTCTTTCACGGCTCATGAAGGCGTGAACACCATCAACGACGTGAAGGGCATGGTCGTAGTGAAAATCGGCGAGCATACTTACAAAGTCACCAATTTCTAATAGACTTATAACATACAAATCATGAAGAAACATCTTTTATATCTGCTTTGCCCTCTTTTCATTGCCGCGGCAAATGCCCAGGAGAGTGCTGATACGCAGGCTCTTCGCGACTATGCCGATAAATGTGGCAAGAAAATAGGCGTTGCCGTCCCCGTATGGCGCATCGATGTGACTAACGATGGTCTCTCAGAGACGCAGGCTGTCTACAACAATTTCAATATACTCGTTGCCGAGAACGAAATGAAAATAGACGCTTTGCAGCCCAATCGGGGACAATTTGAGTTTTACCATGGCGACAATCTCGTGAACTTTGCCGAGCGCCACGGCATGACGGTCCGCGGGCACACCTTGTGCTGGCATAAACAGGTGTCGGGCTGGATCAGTACCGACGGCGGTCAAAAGAACGACCACAAATATTCCCGCGAAGAGTTGCTCGAAATACTCGAAGACCACATCACGACCGTTGTTACTCACTATAAAGGTCGCGTGCATGAATGGGACGTTGTGAACGAATGCCTCGCCGATGACCAAAGCATCGTGCGCACCAATCCTACGGCTTATGCCCTGCGCCCCTCGGTATGGTACACCGGTATCGGTGAGGACTTCATCGACTCGGCATTTGTCTATGCCCATCGTGCCGACCCCGATGCCAAACTGTATCTCAATGACTATGGCGTGGAAATGCAGGGCTCTGCAAAAACCCAAGCCTACTATAACTTGGCGCGCCGGTTGCAAAAGAGCGGTATTCCCATCGATGGCGTGGGCCTGCAATGCCACCTCACGGTAGGAGAGCTCGACTCGGCCAAATTTGACAACAACGTGAAACGCTATGCTTCTCTGGGTCTCAACTGCATCGTGACCGAGCTCGATATGTCGATACCCGACCTTGGAGCCGCTGATGCATACGAGAAACAGGCCGCAGAGTACCGCACCATTGCAAATGTGCTGATAAAATATGACCACTGCCCGAATCTGGTCATCTGGGGTGTTAAAGACGACCAGTCATGGAGAAGGGGAGAACCTCTGTTGTTCAACGCCCAAATGCAAGCCAAACCGGCTTTCTACGCCTTGTATGATCTTTATAAGGAGTATGCCGAGAATGCACCTGCGGGCATAGAATCGACAGCCGTCGACACCGAGGCCATGAATCCCTATGTCGATGTATATAACCTGCTGGGACGTATCGTCGCCAAGCAAATGCCGCGCGAACAGGTTTATGACCTCCCCGCCGGCGCTTACATCGTCGATGGCAAGAAGATGATCATCGCTCATTAATCGAAATAATCCTAAACCTCGCTATGATAAGAGGGCTGCTCCGCACAGAGCAGCCCTCTTCTTTTGTGATTTTACTGTAAAGATGGGGATTCTTCTGCCTGAATTTTCAAGGGTGTGTGTCTTGTCACATGTCGTTCTCCCGCAGATTAACACCCATAGTACTTTTTAGCCCTATATCTTCGGACGTATTCCTTAAAATTAGGGATGAAGGGATTGTATGCTGTTTATTCAACGTATAAAATAACAAAAACGCAGTTCTTAAACAGAACTGCGTTTTTTGTTGAAGGTAAGGGAACCTATGCTATTCTTTGATGAGGCGGAGTGTGGTGGTGCCGGTCGAGGTGGTGAGTCGCCAGGAGTAGAAGACGTTGTTGATGAGGTCGATGCGTTCGTCGTCGGGACGGCCGGTGTATCGGCTGTCGCACAGACGGGGCGTGCGGCTGGTATGGTGCGCCAGCATGTTATTTCTGACGGATAAGGTAAGCCCGCTTTCGCGAAATGGAGGGCGATTATTGGCGTTTTGGGGTGGGGAAAATGGTCAAGAAACAAAAAACGTCCCGGCCTGTCGGCGGGACGTTTTGGGAAATGCGACGCAGTCTTGTCATAAGACGCTGTCGATAAGAGGTTTCAGATATACGGCTTCGAGGATATACACGGCGGCACCGGCCAAGTAGCCAAGGAGGGCGAGCAGCGACACGTTCTTGAGGTACCAGCCGAAGTTGATTTTTTCCAAGCCCATGGCAACCACGCCGGCAGCCGAGCCGATGATGAGGATGCTGCCGCCCACACCGGCACAGTAAGAGAGGAACTCCCAGAAGGTGCCGTCGACGACGAAGTTGGCGAGATAACCGGTGCTGCCCGGGTCGGCAACGGGATACATGCCCATGGCGGCGGCCACGAGGGGTACGTTGTCGACAATAGACGACAAGATGCCGAGCACGATGTTGATGATATATACGTTATGCACTTCTTCGTCGAGCCAGCCGGCAACCGAACCCAGAATGCCGGTTGCCTGTAAAACGGCCACGGCCATGAGAATGCCGAGGAAGAAGAGAATCGAAGGCATGTCAATGCGCGAGATGACTCTCGGGACACGGTGTTCCTCGGCTTTTTCGAGCATTTTGTGGTTGTACATGATTTCGGTGAATATCCACAGGATACTCAGCACGAAGAGAATGCCGATAAACGGCGGCAGGTGGGTGATGGCCTTGAAGATAGGCACGAAGATGAGACCGCCCACACCGAGGAAGAAGATATTTTTCTTTTCTCGCGGCGAAATGAAGTCGCTGCGGGTGACGATGCGGTTTCCTTCGGGCAGCTCGCCTTTGAGCTTCCGGGTCGCGAAGAGCAGCGGAATGACGAGGGCCACTACGCTGGGCAGGAAGACATAGGTTATCAGGGCGGCGGTAGTCACATTGCCTTTGACCCAAAGCATGATGGTGGTCACGTCACCGATGGGCGACCAGGCACCGCCGGTATTGGCTGCGATGACAATCATACTGGCGTAAATCCAGCGTTCGTGCTGGTCGTTGACGAGTTTGCGCAGCAGCATGACCATCACGATGGTGGTCGTGAGGTTGTCGAGCACGGCCGAGAGGAAGAACGTGATGATGCCGAGAATCCACAGCAGGCGGCGTTTTTTGCGCGTGGTGATGCGGTCGGTGATGATGGAAAAGCCCCCGTGCACGTCGATGAGCTCGACGATGGTCATGGCACCGACGAGGAAGAAGAGCGTGGAGGAGATGTCGCCCATGTGCTCGATGATTTGCACATTAAGGATGAACTCGATGCACTGCTGGGCCAGTGACCCTTCTTGCAGGGCGGCCGAGGACGAAGCGATGAAT